>QNCH01000053.1 GCA_003645745.1 Candidatus Omnitrophota bacterium | reverse complement strand
GCTTCTTTTAAAATATTCGAAGCAATAATCAACTTCTGTATCTGATTTGTGCCTTCATAAATCTGAGTAATCTTTGCGTCACGCATAAACTTTTCAATCGGATAATCACGCATATATCCATAACCACCAAAAATTTGCACTGCATCAGTTGCAACTTTCATTGCCATATCTGAAGCAAATAATTTAGCCATCGCTGATTCCTTGGAAACTTTTTTATTGCCGCTGTCAATCATCCTGGCCACGCTATAAACAATCCCGCGTGCTGCCTCAACCTGCACAGCCATATCTGCCAACATAAATTGAATTCCCTGAAAACTAGATATCGGCTTGCCAAACTGCTGGCGCTGGCGCGCATAGTCTATCGCCAGGTCAAGAGCACCCTGCCCAATACCTAATGCCTGCGCCGCCACTCCAGGCCTGGACATATCAAAAGTTTTCATTGTGATAATAAAACCCAGTCCTTCTTTGCCTAAAAGATTTTCTTTAGGTATTTTACAATCCGTAAAGATAAGCTCTCTTGTCGCAGATGTACGAATACCCATTTTTTCTTCTTTTTTGCCAAAAGTAAAACCAGGAGTATCCTTTTCTACAATAAATGCTGAAGCCCCACGCTGGCCTCTGGTTTTATCAGTCATGGCAATAATTACATAAATTTCCGCTTCCCCGCCATTAGTAATAAAATGTTTTGTACCGTTTAAAATATAATGACCGCCATCTTTTTTAGCCGTGGTCTCAACAGCTCCGGCATCACTTCCAGCAATAGGTTCGGTTAAGCCAAAAGCAGCAATTTTTTTTCCTGCAGCTAAATCAGGTAAATATTTCTGTTTTTGCGTTTCAGTGCCAAAAAGAATTATGGGGTCTGTACCTAAAGCTGACGCTGCATAAGTAACAGCTGTGCCGCCGCAAACACGAGAAAGCTCTTCTGTAACTAAACATAGCTCTAATATGCCTCCGCCAGTACCACCATATTTTTCTTCAACATACACGCCAAAAAGATCAGATTCAGCCAAAGCATCCATTATCTTACGAGGAAATTTTTCCTCTTTTTCTAATTCATCAACACATGGCTTTAATTTTTCCTGAGCAATTTTACGCGCCAGATCACGCACCATTATTTGCTCCTCACTAAGCAAATAATCCATAATGCTTTACTCCTTTCACAAAAGGCTTGTTGATAAAAAACCAACTACCTACCACAAAAATTAAATTTACGAGCAGAGGGCTTACCCTGCCCCTGCTCTAGAATTTGATATTTATTGCCTATACTCAAACGTAATAGATTGGCACTTTTATGACGTTCCCCTCACACTGCATCTTGAAACGTTCTTCTATCGCCAAACCTCAACGCAGCAAGCTGCGCCTGCGGTTTGTCTTAGGTCAAATCGTTCCAATATAGGCACAGAGAAACACCCAAATTTTGCAAACCTATTACGTTTGAGTATATTACATCCCTCAAATTTTTTTCAACACAATACTAGCATTATGCCCGCCAAAACCAAGAGAATTTGATAACGCGATATTTACTTCTTGTTCTCTTGCTGTATTAGGAACATAGTCTAGATCACAATCAGGATCGGGATTCTGATAATTTATAGTAGGTGGAATCACCCCATGTTTTATAGATAAAGCACAAGCAGCAATTTCTACTCCTCCTGCAGCGCCTAATAAGTGCCCTGTCATAGATTTTGTAGAGCTGATTGCTACTTTCCGCGCATAAACGCCGCATGACTTTTTAATCGCTAAAGTTTCTACTTTATCATTTAAAAGAGTAGAAGTACCATGCGCGTTAATGTAGGAAATATCCTCTGGATTAATTTTCGCGTCTTTAATTGCCGCACTCATACAACGCGCTCCCCCATCACCTTGCGGATCAGGAGCTGTCATATGATATGCGTCACTGCTCATCCCATAACCAATAACTTCCGCGTAAATATTTGCGTTCCTTTTTTTCGCGTGTTCTAATTCTTCAAGCACAACAATACCCGCGCCTTCCCCCATCAGAAACCCGTTACGTTCCCGATCAAAAGGCCGCGAAGCAGTTAAAGGAGAATCATTCCTGGTTGTCAAAGCCTTTATAGAACAAAATCCGCCAAAACCTAAAGGAGTAAGACAGCTTTCTGTGCCTCCGGCAAACATTATATCCGCATCAGCCCTCTGGATTATTTTAAATGCGTCACCAATAGCATGCCCGCCTGAAGCGCATGCTGTCGCGACACAAGAATTTGGGCCTTTTAATCCTAAACTGATTGAAACCTGCCCAGGTGCCATATTAACTATAAGCATAGGAATTAAAAAAGGAGAGATACGTGTTGGCCCTTTTTGCAAATATCTGGTTTGCTGTTCCTCAATTACATGCAAACCTCCAATGCCTGAGCCAATGATTGCTCCAGCTCTTGTAGGGTCATATTTTTCAAAATCAAGGCAGGAATCAGCGCGCGCCATTATACTTGCACATACTGCAAATTGCACAAATTTATCCATATGCCTGATTTCTTTAGCAGTAATAAATGCAGTTGGATCAAAATCTTTGACTTCAGCGTCTATTTTAGAAGAAAATTTACTAGCATCAAACCTGCTAACAAAGCCTGCTCCGCTTTTTCCTTCACAAATTGCTTTCCAAAAATCATCCTTACCATTGCCAACAGGAGATACAATACCAATTCCGGTAATAACAACTCTTTTAGCTTCCATATTTTAAAAGTCCATTTAATTTATGCTAAATGAGCATTAACCTTTTTTCTCACTTGCTTTGCTTTTTATATACTCTATTGCTTCCCCAACTGTTGCCATTTTTTCCGCGTCTTCATCTGGTATTTCTACACCAAACTCCTCCTCAAGCGCCATTACCAACTCTACAGTATCAAGAGAATCCGCGCCAAGATCATCAATAAAAGATGCGGCTGCGGTCACTTCCTCTGCTTTTACACCTAATTGATCTACAACTATAGATTTCACCTTATCTTCGACTGCCATACCTTTCGTCCTCCTTTCAAAAAAAACCCCTACATTAACATCCCGCCATTTATCTGAACTACCTGACCAGTAATATAACTTGATTTATCACTTACCAAAAATATCACCAAATCCGCGACATCCTCTGGTTTGCCAAACCTGCCTAAAGGAATCTGTTTTAATAAAGCAGACTTAACATCATCAGATAAAACCTTAGTCATTTTTGTCTCAATAAATCCAGGCGCAATTGCATTAACATTAATATTTCTCAACGCTGTCTCTCTTGCAGTTGATTTTGTCAGTCCAATAATCCCAGCTTTAGAAGCGCTATAATTTGCCTGTCCAACATTTCCGATTAAGCCAATAATAGATGCAATATTCACTATGCGCCCATACCTTTTTTGAACCATTGCTTTAATTACTGCTTTTGTACAATTAAATGTGCCTTTTAGATTTACAGAAATGACCGCGTCCCAATCAGCTTCCTTCATTCTCAGCAATAATCCATCTTTTGTTATGCCCGCATTATTGATTAGTATATCTATTCTTTGAAATTTGTCAATAACTTTGTTCTTCATTTGCTCTACCTGCGATAGGTCAGCTACATTCAAAGTAATTGGCAGTGTTTCTACTCCTAAATTCGCGATCTCCTCAGCAGTTTCATTCACCTGTTTAGTATCCATATCACAAAGCACACAATTAACTCCCCGCCTGGCTAGCGCAAAAGCAATTTCCTTCCCAATGCCGCGTGCAGCTCCAGTAATAATTCCCACCTGGCCTTTTAAATCCATATTTCTGCCTCCTTAATATTGTTAAATTTAACGCCATTTTTATAAATTTAAAAAATCAGCGTTCTTTTCTAAATTAACTATCTGCAATTTTCGGTCAATGCGCTGTAATAACCCGCGCAATACTTTTCCGGCCCCTATCTCAAAATATTCCCTAATTCCAGTGCCTGACATCTTTAATACAATATCCTGCCAAAAAGTAGTATGCACCACTTGTTTTACTAATAGTTCTTTAATTTTTTTTTCATCAGTTACATAATCTGCTGTTACATTAGAAAGAAAAGGAATTGCAGGCGGCTTAATTACAACTTTATCTAATTCTAATTTTAATTTCTCTGCAGCTTCCAACATAAGAGAAGAATGAAACGGACCGCTGACTTTAAGTTGAATCACCCGTTTTGCGCCTCTGGAAATGGCGTAAGCATTAGCCTCTTTAATACTTTCAAAAGAACCTGAAATAACCACTTGCCCCGGACAATTAAGATTAGCAATTTCCGCTCCGCACTGCTCGCAAACCTGCTCAGCATCCTGAATATCCAATCCTAAAAGACAAGACATAGTTCCGGGATTTTTTTCCCCTGCCTCATCCATAAACCTGCCGCGCTTATTAACCAATGCTATTGCATCAGCAAATTCTAAGCTTCCGCACGCGACAAGAGCGGAATATTCTCCTAAACTTAAACCAGCGCACGCATAAACGCTGCCGCCGGTTTGAAAATTTTCCCGCAAAACCTGAAAAGCCGCGATACTCACTGCTAATATTGCTGGCTGGCAAACAGAACTCTTAGTCAGCTTATCTATAGGCCCGTTAAAACAAATTTCAGACAGACTAAATCCTAAAACCTGATTAGCAGTTTTAAAAATTTTCTGAGCGCTGTTAAAATTCTCAAATAAATCTTTGCCCATCCCTATATACTGGGAACCCTGTCCCGGGAATATATACGCTTTTTTATTTCCCTTGATCAAATCTCTCACACGAATTCCCTATGATTTCAATTATATGCTGATTTACCTTATTTAATAAAGACTCCCGAACCATATAAATCGCATTTTTAATCGCATTCTGTGAAGAACCGCCATGTGCTACAAGACAAACGCCATTTGTACCAAGAAGAGAAGCCCCTCCATATTCAGAATAATCTATTTCCTTTTTTAATTTCTTAAAAGCAGGAGCAATCAGTAATGCCCCTAATTTTGCCAATACATTCGCCTCAATAAGTTTACGTTTAAACATCTCTTTTATCGCCTCAGCAAGTCCCTCAGAAACTTTAAGCACAACATTACCTAAAAAAGCGTCACAAATAATTACATCACAACTGCCTTCATATATATCACGGCCTTCAACATTGCCGATAAAATTAATATGCTGATTCTCTTCCAAAAGCTTGAACGTTTCCTTAACAAAACCAGTGCCTTTTGTTGCTTCTTCTCCAACATTAAGTAAACCTATTTTAGGATTTTTTTTATGCAAAACAAACTCAGAATAAACACTGCCCATAAGGCCATATTGCAATAAATGCTCAGGTTTCGCATCAATATTAGCGCCTACATCAATCATTTGTACCATACCCTTTAATGTTGGCAAAAAAACACTTATACCCGGTCTATATACACCAGGCAAATTCTTTAAAAATAAACTTGCTGCGCAAACTACCGCGCCGGTATTTCCCGCGGAAAACACAGCATCCGCTTTTTTATCTTTAACCATTTTTACCGCGATATTAAGAGAAGATTTTTTCTTACTACGTACACTAACCGCAGGAGACTCATCCATACCAATCACCTGCTCAGCATTATGCACGGAAATATTGGCGGGGACATTTTTTAACATACAAAGCTTTTGTGTAATCAAATCCTGTTTGCCCACAAGGATTAATTCATCTTCTATATTCTGAGCTGCCAGCACAGCTCCTTCAACAACGTGATCAGGAGCATTATCTCCGCCCATTGCATCTATTGCTATTTTCATAAACTCCTTTTAACTAAAGCAAAAATATTAATTTTTCTTCTTTTTTTCTTTTATTTGAATATATTTCTCTTCTTTATACTGTCCGCAATGTGAGCATACAGAATGCGGCTGTTTCATCTGATTGCAAACAGGGCATACAGACACAGCAGGCATTGACAATTTTTGATGAGTACGTTTCTTATCACGCCTGGTAGTCGAATGTTTCCTCTTTGGATGCGCCATATTATTTCCTCCTTTTTTTTATTTTGACGATGAAATGACTCCATTTATCAAGTCAAAAGTATCTAAAGCAATTAATTTTTCTTCATCAGTATGTATCAGCAATATTTTTGTTTTATGACTTAAAACATTATTCAATTCCTGCTCAAGCCGTTCTTTGATCATTAAAACATTCTCACCAATTCCCGCAGTAAGCACAATCGCGTCCACTCCATTCATTACAGCAATATAGGCTCCGATATATTTCTTTACCCGGTAAATAAAAACATCAATTGCCAGAGCCGCGCGCTTATTGCCTTTTTGCGCAAGCACTAAGAGATCGCGCATATCATTGCTTTTGCCTGAAATGCCCAATAACCCGCTTTTGCGGTTAAGCAATTCCTCCATTTGATGTATAGTCATCTTCTCCTCTCTCATCAGATAACCAATCAGAGCAGGGTCTATATCCCCGCAGCGTGTGCCCATAATCAATCCTTCAAGAGGAGTAAAGCCCATACTTGTATCAACAGAAGAGCCGTACTTTACCGCGCTGATACTGCATCCATTACCGAGATGGCAGGTAATTAATTTTAATGAATCCAGAGGCTTTTTTAAAATTTTTGCCGCTTCATCTGAGACATACCTATGGCTTGTACCATGAAAACCATAACGCCTGATCGAATATTTCTTATATAAGTCAAATGGCAGGCCGTAAACAAACGCTTCCTGTGGCATTGTTTGATGGAAAGCTGTATCAAACACTGCAACCTGCTTTATTTTTGGGAAAATCCGCATTGCTGCTTTAATGCCGTTATAAGCAGGAGGATTATGTAAAGGCGCTAATTTACTATAAAATTTTATCCTCTTTAACACATATTTATCAATAACTACTGAATTTTTAAACTCCTCACCGCCATGCACAACCCTATGGCCCACTGCAACAATTTCATCTTTATGCTTTATTACTCCTGATTCAGGGTTTAACAATAATTCAGAAATTTTTTCAATTGCTAAAAAATAATCCGTTAATTCCGATTCTAATTTATAAGACCTGTTCCCTTTTTTATAAACAATAAATGCTTCTCTACTTCCAATCCTCTCTGCAGTGCCGTTTGCAAGAGCCTGTTTTGTTTCCATACAAAACAATTGATATTTTATTGATGAACTACCGCAATTAATCACTAATATATTCATCTTTAGCAATTGCCCCTTACTGCAGTCATACATACCGCGTTAACAATCTCATCTACACTACAGCCTCTTGACAAATCACTACATGGATTTTTAAATCCTAATAATATCGGCCCCACAACTTCAGCCTTAGCAAGCCTCTGCACTAATTTATATCCAATATTACCTGCGTTTAAATCAGGAAATACTAAAACATTAGCAGAACCTGCCACAGGACTCTGCGGAGCTTTTTTTTCTGCCACATCAGGAACAATCGCCGCATCTAATTGCAATTCACCATCTACTACGAGATTCGGATATTTTTGCGTAATCAATTGTTTAGCCCTGATCACTTTTTCCACCAAAGGATGCTCAGCACTGCCTTTTGTGGAAAAACTCAACAACGCCACTTTAGGCTCAGATTCTACAACCATCTCATAAAAATCAGCGGCAGAATACGCGATATTAGCTAATTGCATTGGCGATGGGTCAGGGATAATGGCACAATCAGCAAAAACAAACATCCCCTGCTCTCCATAAATACAATTCGGCACACAAACTAAAAAACAACTCGATACTGTACGTATCTTTTCGCCAAACCCAATACAATAAATAGCAGCTTTTACTACATCCGCGGTAGTTGTAATTGAACCAGCAACAAATCCGTGGGCTAAACCTTTACGCACCATCATTGCTGAAAAATAAACATAATTTTGCATCTGCTCTTTTGCCTGCTCAAGACTAATGCCTTTATGTTTTCTTAAAGCATAAAATTCATTAACAAAATCCGGCAAATATTCACTTTCCAGAGGATTAATAACCTGCTCAACTGATAAATCAAAGCCAATGCTTTCTGCCTTATCTTTAACCTTTGTTATATCTCCTAAAAGGATTATGTTCGCTAATTTTTTAGCTGTAACAATTTTTGCTGCCTTTAAAATTCGCAGATCATCTGTCTCAGGCAAAACAATTGTCTTTTGGACCTGAGCTGCCCTTGCTTCAATCTTATCTAAAATTTCCATTCCCCCTCCGCAAGTATACGAAAAACTCTAAAATTGGTATTATACTCAAACCTATTACGTTTGAGTATATTTATTTACGGTCACTTAAAACCTGCTTTAATTTTTTAGCAACAAATGAAGGCACAAAACCTGAGACATCTCCATTTAAATAAGCAATTTCCTTAATTAATTTACTCGATAAAAAAGAATATGACTCCTGCGGCATCATAAAAACAACTTCCATTTTGCTGTTTAGCCTCCTGTTCGTCAAAGCCATTTGAAACTCATACTCAAAATCAGAAATCATTCTCAAACCCCGAATAATCACATTCGTTTTCTTACTTGCCGCATAATCAATCATTAACTGATCAAAACTTTCAACAGTTACTCCCTGGATTCTACTTGTAGCCTTTTTTAACATACTCACGCGCTCAGCTATGCTAAATAACGGCTGTTTGCTAAGATTAGCAGCCACTGCAACAATAATCTGATCGAAAATCCTTGTAGCGCGTTTAATTAAATCAATATGCCCATAAGTTACAGGGTCAAATGTTCCAGGATAAACCGCCCTTTTTTTTACACACACCTTTGTCATTTCTAAAATTTCCCTATTTTTAGTATACTCAAATGTAATAAGTTTAAGGATATAATATAAAAACTTTTTTGATTATACCATACATACATATAT
>QNCH01000244.1 GCA_003645745.1 Candidatus Omnitrophota bacterium | reverse complement strand
TAATCTTGCCCGCCACATGAACAAGTTTCATTTATCTCGCCCTCTAAACAATCCGCCGCACTCACAATCTCTGCAACTCCCAAAACTCCTGCTGCAAAGCTAAAGGCAAAAGCTGCCATAATCATCCCTGCTAAATTCACCTTACACACTCTAATTGCTTTATTTGCCATCCTATCCCTCTATTCCCTATTTTTTCTCTAATACTTTGCCAATGGCAAGATCGCTTTCCTGCGCTATTGTGTTCCGCAATTTGCGCAGTGTTTGCTCTTTATTGCTGCCCTGGCTGATGCCTAATTTTTGCAGGTTAATTCGGGTTGCTCTTCTTTTAATTGTTTTAGCAATTGGATTACCCTGCTTATCATGTTTAGAGGTAATGACTATTTTAGGCTGGATTAATAAATCAGCTTCCTGTTTAGTTAAATAAACTGGAACAATCAAAAAACTATTCCGTTCTGTTTTTGTCCATTTATGCCCGGCTAATTTAAGCAGCACAATGTCGCCTTCTTTATAACAAGAACGCGTGTCTTCTTCAGGGTCTTTCGAGTGGTTATCCCCTAGTTTTACTAAAAGCTCATAAAGCTTTGTCTCAGGCCTTTGCCCCTGGGAAATAAGCTTTTCTAAGTTTAAATTTTGTGTTTTAGAGACTACATCTTCAGCTAAAGGCTCTTGCGTTTGAGTTTCCTCTGTGTCTGTGCCCGGCTCTTTAATCGCAAAACACGCGTCAGTTGTATCAAAAACAGATTCACAGGATAACGCGTCACAAATTCTGAGTAAAACTTTATCGGAAAATTTTTCAGGCACTCTCCATACATATTGGCCTGTATTTTCTACAGACTGGGCAATAAGCTCAAAGCTGCTCCCATTATCTAAAGAATATTCTATTTTAAAATTATAATCAGAGCCATAATCTAACGCTGACCAAATAATATTCTGCTTTGTGCCGCTTTTCCAAACTTCCCCGCCATTAGGATAAACCAGAGTAATTTTACCAGCAGAGCAATCCAGCCCAGCTGAAGCTATACATCTGACATTTTTTTCTGATTTTTCTACCGTGGAAAAACGAAGCTGATACTTTAATTTATCCCCTGCCTGAAAATCCTGTTTAGAAGCATAGTAATATTTACCATTAACGCGATCTGTTGTATAAGCCTGTCCACTGCGAGTGGAAAAATCCAGAGAAATTTTTATTTTGCTGTCTAACGCGTTACTTAACGATTTTTGCCACACAGGCCCAATAATCCGCGCGTCTTCCAATAGATTAATCTGCTTTGAAATATACGTGCCCTGTGCTGCCCCGCCAGATAAACATAAATCTCCGTTCTCAGCCAGTGTTGTATTTTTAAATACAGGCAGATCTAATGTTTGTTCTAATTCATCTGTAATTTCTACCAGAGGCTGCGGCTCTACGTATTTACGAGTTCTAATCCAATCATAAATATTAATTTTGCCATGCCCCGCTTTTATGCCAATAAAACCTCTTTCTGTATCCGGCAAATCATTAACTTCTGCTAATGCCTGAACTTCAGAATTCGCGTCAATCCGCTCAAATTTTAAATTGCCTTTAAAAAAAATTATCCTAAAATCATAATAAACCTGTTCGGAAATAGATTTTGGGTCATTCGATTTAACAATATCTTCAATTGCCAGGCAATGCTGCGCGTCATCGTATGCGGACGCGTATGCCGCATAAAGGGCATTGTCCGCGCTTTCAGGCTCATTTGTACGAACAATAAATAATGCTTCTTTGCCTTGTTCTGTTTTTGCCCTGCACTCAATAATACCTTGCGAGAATTGATACTCTTTAGAAATAATCGCAGCTGATTTTAATTGCAAAGATGAATCAAACGTTACGCATTCACCCTGCATTCCTAAGTCAAGATTCCACTTTTTAAGATTAACACATTCTCCGCCATCCCCAGAAAAATTAAAATCATCAAAAAAGTCAAACACAGATTCAGGACAAGACAAATCCCGCGCTAAAACATTGCCGTAATAGGCATAAATATTTACCCCCTGCGCAGGAATTTGCGGCACTTTTACCCAAAAATGGGCGATACCATTACTAATATTTTCCAGGTAATAAGGCAATAAAGTCTCGCCATCACAAGCAGTAAAACGAATATCCCGAAAATCATCTCTTATTTTGTCATAACAATACATTTGCGCGTCTTCTGATTGATCAGCGTTTAGGGAAACTTTTACTTTTACCTGAAAATTAAAAAGCTCTGACCGAGAAGCATTAGTTACCTTTAATTGTTGCCTGTATTTAAAATTAGACAGCTCAGGAGTCCCAAAACTGCCGACAACACCGGATGTATCTGTGTAAACAATTTTTACCTCAAACAAAGAGCTGTGTTTGCCAATTTTTACTTTCCATTTCAGCTGGTTCCCCGGCACAAATCCATTATTAAGCGGCACGCCATTAACTGCTTGAGTATAATGCCGCCCATCATCTGCTGAAATTTCTAATGTTACTTTACCTTTAAATTTCCAGGAAACAGTAATTGTTTGAATTTGCCCT
>QNCH01000243.1 GCA_003645745.1 Candidatus Omnitrophota bacterium | reverse complement strand
GTTCTGACCTAAGTCAAACCGCAGGCGCAGCTTGCTGCGCCTAAGGATTTGCGAATGAAGAACGTTTCAAGATGCAGTGCAGGGGAATGTCATAAAATTACAAACCAATTACGTTTGAGTATATACTACCCCCAAGACTATCCACGCTTGGAGCGAATCGGCTCTAACAAATATTCCAACCCATTAAGTTTGATCTCATACACTGTCTGAAGCATTTCCCCCAGAAAATCTTTCTTGAAACCTTTTTGGGAAAGCCAGACAATATATGGTTCAGGAAGATCGATCAGTAAGCGGCCTTTATATTTACCAAACGGCATTTTTATTTGAACAAGCTTTAATAAGTAGTCTTGATCCTGTAACATTATTAATGTGGTAGAAACTCCTCTGCCACTATCTTTCCTGATTGAAATTTAAGCTAAAAAATTGCTAAAATGACAGCGCAACATTCTATTGTCAATCCTGCTATACTCATAATTTAAATTATACCACATAACTTAACGCTTTTACAGAATTCATTACACGCAGGGTTGTGCGCATTCATTAGACGATTTGGTTTGTAAAATTTAGGCGTTTCCCTCCTAGGTTGGAACGATCTGACCTAAGACAAACCGCAGGCGCAGCTCGCTGCGTTGAGGTTTGGCGAATGAAAAACGTTTCAAGATGCAGTGTGAGTGGAATGTCATAAAATTACAAACCAATTACGTTTGAGTATATGTGCCAGATCAAACTATATTTTGTCCTTCTCTACTTCTTACCCAACTCAGTACATCATAAAATAGATGATTATCCAATTTTCCAAAACCAGACATTCTTTTCGCTTTTATCCGGGTAAAAACAGGCATATTGATTCCACAAAGAAATTTTGAAATCACTATGTCAGAAACATCCCCTGATATGGCCTTAAATAATTCCGCGGTTAATTCCATAAAATTATACTCTGAAAGCGGAATTAACAATGTAGTTAATTTTATCCGCGCAGCGCCTGAGACACAAACAGAACAAGTGCCGCAATCCTTTTCAATATATTCGTCAAAATACCGCGCTAATGTCTTACTTATACAAACATTACTTTCAAAAAACGCAACCATTTTATGTAAGCGCTTTATTTCATGTTTCTCTTTATCCTTAAAAAGCTGATACAACTCAACCGTTAATTCCTGAACATCAAAATCCCTATTGATTATCTCATAAGCTTCCACAGAACGTTGAGACATTAATTCGATCCATCCCTTTCCATCAAAATATTCCAACGCAGCCACTACACGCTGGCGCGGAGAATTATAATTTTCCATTAATGCCTCGATATTTACCTTAGTCCAAACCTGAGCAGTTTTACTATATTTAAACAGCTCAGTTACAAACTGTTTACGCTCTGCTTTAAATTGCGCAATAATTTCTTCCTCTTTTTTGATAAACTTAAAGCTGTAATCTTCAAAATAAATATATTTCGATTTAATAATACCGCGCATCCCCAAATATACAAGTAAGGTTTTTAACGGCAACATTCTAATATTGGTTTCAGCGCATACACTATATAATTTAATATTAAGTATATTTGTAGAATTACCGGCAATAAGCTTTAACAATATTTCAATACCTTGTTTTTCAGGAGTATCTCCATAAACAAAATTTTCTAAGACATTGATGTTATCGCGATTTGCCAGCACCTCACAAACAGATACCTGCCCATCCCTTCCTGCTCTTCCAATCTCCTGGCTGTAGTTTTCAATGGATTTAGGAAGATTATAATGAATAATTCTCCTGATATTTCTTTTATCAATCCCCATTCCAAAAGCAATAGTCGCAACCACAATATTAATCTGGCCATTCATAAATCTGTTCTGGACATTTTCTCTTTCTTCGCTTTTCATTCCAGCGTGATAACAGCTTGCAAAAATATTATTTGTTTGCAGCATTTCAGCCACACGTTCCGCTGTTTTTTGCAGGGTAACATAAATTATGGTAGGTTGGTCAGCATTTTGATTAATTCTTTTTAACAGTATATTGTTCTTTTCTTTTTCTACACTTGGCCTGATTTTAAGATAAAGGTTTGGTCGAAAAAAACCGGTAATCACCACATTTTCCCGCGGTATAAAAAATTTTTGACACATATCCTTAACAACTTCTCCAGTAGCAGTGGCTGTAAGCAGCAAAACAGTAGGGATCTTAAATTCTTTCCGATACGCGGGTAATTTCAAATATTCAGGACGAAAATTATGCCCCCATTCTGAGATACAGTGGGCTTCATCAATAACCATTAACGATACTTTAATATTATTTAATTGCATCCGAAAACGTTCATTTTTAAAACGCTCTACAGAAATCATTAAAATCTTAAGATCCCCTTCTCTAGCGCGCCTGATCACATCATTATATGTTTTTCGATCAAGAGTTGAATCCAGCCGAGCAGCCGGAACATTTTTATTAGCCAAAAAATCAATCTGGTCTTTCATCAGAGCCAAAAGAGGAGAAACAACCAATGTCAAATGAGGTAATTGCAATGCAGGCACTTGATAACACAAAGATTTTCCCCCTCCAGTTGAAAAAATTGCCGCCG
>QNCH01000052.1 GCA_003645745.1 Candidatus Omnitrophota bacterium | reverse complement strand
TGAGCGTTCAGCGCAAAGGAACTTTGGCGTAAAACAGGCAAAAGGTAAATATATATTGTATCTTGACGCAGATATGATATTATCTAAAAATGTTGTTTCTGAATGCGTAAAAAAATGTTTATCTAACAATAGATTATCTGCTCTTTATATTCCTGAAAAAATTGTTAATTTATCCGCAAATGATTTGTTAAAGAAAGGTTCAATTCAGAATACAGGCAATTTTGGGATAAAGGTGCGTAATTTTGAAAGAAGTTTTTATAACGCAACAGTGATTGATTGTGTACGGTTTGTGCGCAGGGATGCTTTTTTAGAGATAAATGGGTTTGACCAGGGTTTGACTGGCCCCGAGGATTGGGATTTTGACCGCAGAATAAAGGCAACCGGAGGTGTGAATATAATTAGCGCTCCGATATTTCATAATGAAGGAGAATTTAACTTAAAAAATTATTTAAATAAGAAAAAATATTACGCGCAGAATTTTGGCCAGTATATAGAAAAATGGGGCCGAAAAGATTCTATTATAAAGAAGCAGTTTGGGCTAAGGTATAGATATTTTGGAGTGTTTGTAGAGCATGGGAAGTGGATGCGGGCTATAAAACATCCGATTTTATTCCTTTGTCTGCTTAAACTTAGATTTTTAGTGGGATTGGGATATCTGAGAAAGTGTAAAAAATAAATGATATATTTTTTAAGAGGATTTGTTACCGGGAAACAGGCACTTTAAAAAGGATTGTGATGAAAGTTATAATTTTAGCAGGTGGTTTTGGAACACGGCTTAGTGAAGAAACAATTTTAAAGCCAAAGCCAATGGTTGAAATAGGCGATAAGCCGATTCTATGGCATATAATGAAGGTTTATGCTTATTATGGTTTTAACGAATTTATCATTTGTTTAGGCTATAAAGGGTATTGCATTAAAGAGTGGTTTAATAATTATCGGATACATAATGATGATTTAACATTTGATTTAAAAAATAATTCTGTTTTGTTTCATAATAAATATTGGGATGACTGGAAAGTAACACTTGTTGATACAGGCGCAGCAACAATGACTGGAGGCAGGTTAAAAAGAATTCAAAGCTATGTTGGTACTGAAACGTTTATGGCTACCTATGGAGATGGAATTTCTGATCTTAATATTAAAGACTTAGTTAGATTCCATAAAAAACAAGGTAAAGCTGCTACTTTAACCGCTGTTTTACCTGAAGGCAGGTTTGGCGCGTTACAAATTAATCAGCAAAATAGTATTATTGCTTTTAGCGAAAAAAATGATAATACAAATTGGGTTAATGGCGGTTTTTTTGTTTTTGAACCTGAAGTATTTGACTATATTAAAGATGATAATTCAGTTCTTGAAAAAATAACCCTTGAGAGTTTGGCAAAGGCCGGCCAGCTTTGCGCGTTTAAACATCATGGATTTTGGAAACCAATGGATAAATTGCTTGACAAAAAGGAGCTCAATGAAATGTGGAATACTGCTAAAGCTCCGTGGAAATTATGGGGGGGAGAATAGAAATTTGTTACACCATGGCACTGATTTAAGAAAATTTTTCCGTGATAAACGCGTATTGGTTACCGGACATACTGGTTTTAAAGGGAGTTGGTTATCACAGGTATTGTTGTTATGGGGAGCAAATGTTTGTGGTTACGGTCTTGCTCCGAATACACAGCCGAATTTGTTTAATGTGCTTGGATTAAAAAAGAATTTAGAGCATAATTTATCTGACATTCGCGATCAAACAGCTGTTAATAAAATTATCAAGAGGTTTAGGCCTGAAATAGTCTTTCATTTAGCTGCGCAGCCTTTGGTAAGGGATTCATATAAAAATCCTGAATATACTTACGCGGTAAATATAATGGGAACAGTAAATATTTTGGAGGCGGTAAGGGAATCTAGGGTTAAAAGCTGTATAATTGTTACTTCTGATAAAGTATATAAAAATTTAGAACAAGATGTGGCATATGAAGAGGATTCTCCATTAGGAGGATATGACCCTTATAGTAACAGCAAAGCATGTGCTGATTTAATAGTTAGTTCATATATACAATCTTTTTTTCTTCCTGAAAATTTTGGAAAACAGCATAATACTCTGATTGCTTCTGTGCGTTCAGGCAATGTTATTGGGGGTGGGGATTGGAATAAAGACAGGCTGTTTCCAGATTTAGTAAAAGCTTTTTTAGAACATGGCAGGGATGTTGTTATTCGTAATCCTGATTCCACCCGTCCATGGCAGTACGTTCTGGATACTTTGTATGGTTATTTATTATTAGCTAAAAGTCTTTATTCAGGAGAAGTAGATAAATCCGGTTCCTGGAATTTTGGGCCGTGGACAAAAAATGTATTATCAGTTTCTGAGATAGTAAAGGTTGCAATTGATCACCTTGAAAAAGGCAGCGTAACCATAAAAAGAGATGATTCAAAACATGAAGCAAAATTACTTAAACTGAATATTAACAAAGCGCGCAAACAATTATTTTGGCAGCCAAAATTTGACGTATATACGGCAATTGAAGAAACTATGTTATGGTATAAATTATATTATTCAGATCAGGGAAACAGCCTGGTTTTTACAAAAGAGCAAATAAAACGGTATTTTGAAGATACCCTGTGAACGGTAAGTAATGAGACTAAAATAAACTAAATTATACTCAAACGTAATGAGTATAAGGGAGCCACATAATGCAAGCTCAAGATTTAAAACAGAATATTCTAAAAATGGTAAAGCAATATTACGAGCTTGTTCATCAGCGCGGTAATAGTGAATTTGTGCCTGGGAAAAGCAGAATTAATTATGCCGGCCGTATTTTTAATGAAAAAGAAATGATCAATCTTACAGATTCTTGCCTGGACTTCTGGCTTACTTATGGAAAATATTCTGCTGAATTTGAAAAGAAGCTGGCACAATTTTTAGGAGTAAAACATTGTATCTTAGTTAATTCAGGATCTTCGGCAAATTTATTAGCGTTTATGACATTGTGTTCCCCATTATTAAATAAAAGGATGATCAAACGGGGAGATGAAGTTATTACGATTGCCGCTGCTTTTCCAACTACAGTTGCTCCGATTATACAATATGGGGCAGTGCCTGTTTTTGTGGATGTAGATTTAGAGACTGCTAATATTGATGTTTCACAGCTTAAAATTGCCCTATCTTCTAAAACAAAAGCTGTAATGCTTGCGCATACTCTGGGCAATCCATTTAATTTGGAAGCAGTAAAAAGATTTTGTATGCACAATAATCTCTGGCTGATCGAAGATAATTGTGACGCGTTAGGTTCTGTATACGCGGGAAAGTATACTGGAACCTGGGGAGATTTGGGCACAAGTAGTTTTTACCCTCCGCATCATATAACAATGGGAGAAGGCGGAGCTGTTTATACCAATAATCCGTTATTAAGAAAAATAGCGCTTTCTTTAAGAGATTGGGGCAGGGATTGCTGGTGTGAGAGTGGTAAGGATAATAGTTGCGGGAAAAGATTTAGCCAACAGCATGGGAGTTTGCCCTTTGGTTATGACCATAAATATGTTTACAGCCATTTTGGCTATAATTTAAAAGCTACTGATCTGCAGGCTGCTATTGGCTGTGCTCAGCTTGATAAATTGCCTGAGTTTATTCAAAAAAGAAAAGAAAATTTTAAAATTTTATATGATGGTTTAAAGGATATGCGCAAGTATTTAATTTTACCTGCAGCTGTAGATAATTCAGATCCTTGCTGGTTTGGTTTTTTATTAACTTTGCGGGATAACATTGCGGCTAACAGAAATGAAATAGTAAAATATCTTGAATCACAACATATCCAAACAAGAAATCTTTTTGGAGGCAATATTGTTAAACAGCCGTGTTTTAGTATGTTAAAGGAAAATGAAGATTACAGGATAGTAGGACAATTGGCTAATACTGATAAAATTATGAATAATAGCTTTTGGATTGGTGTTTATCCTGGAATGTGCACAGAAGCTCTGGATTATATGATTAAGAAGATAAAGGATTTTTTTGAGTATACAAAATGTTGAATATGTTGACAAAATAGAGTTGGTTTTACCATTAGATCTAAATATATTTATCCGTAACGGGACTGAGTATAGGTAACAAAAAAAGTAATAAAATGCAAATACATAAAAAAACTGTTTTAATTATTGTGCCTACGTTTAGTCCGAATACAGGCGGCGTGGAAACGCATATGGATGATTTAGTGAGAGAATTGGATCGGTTAGAGTGGAGAGTTTTTGTTCAGTCTTATTCGCCGATTACAACTCAGGGTGTTAAATGGAAACCAAAAGAAAATTTTGGGAATGTTTCTATTAGAAGATATCTCTGGTTTGGTAAAACATTGCTTCACAGGATAGAAAAATTACCTTTTTTAGATTTTTTATATATTACTCCTTATTTATTTTTACGTGTTTTTATTTTTTGTATATTTCATCATAAAGAAATTGATGTTATTCATGCACAAGGACTTAATGCTGCTTTTATTGGTAAATATTTAAAAATTATTTTTAAAAAAAAATTGATTGTCAGTACTCATGCGGTATATGAAGTAAATCCGCAAACAAGAACTGCTTATTTTATCCACTCAATTTTATCTTCTGCTGATAAAGTTTTGACTTTATCCAAAGCTTCTTACAAAGAGTTAGTATCGTTTCATATTAATAGGGAAAATTTATTTATATATAGATATTGGGTTGACTTAAATAGTTTCAAGCCTCTGCCAAATAAAAAAGATTTAAAGATGTCTTTCAATATTCCTGATAGGTTTAGTGTTTTGTTTGTGGGAAGGCTGACAGAATTAAAAGGAATAAAAGAACTTGTTTGTAGCGCAGAAAGATTGCCATTTATTAATTTTATTTTCATTGGCAATGGGCCTTTGGATGACGATTTAAGGCATAACCAGAAGAGAACAAAGAATATATTATTCTTAGGGAGAAAGGATAATAGAGAATTACCTTTTTACTATAATATTGCTGACATTTTTTGTATCCCATCTCAATATGAAGAAGGTTTCGGCCGTGTGGTGATTGAAGCTGTTGCGTGCTGTTTGCCTGTGGTTGGTTCAAATAAAGGGGGATTACCAGAAGCCTTGGATAATACGGTTTCAATTTTAAAGGATCCAACTGTTGATAATTTATGCAGCGCGATTACTGAGTTGTATAATAATAAGAAGTTTTACCAAAGATTGAAAAATAATTGTAGGGCATATGCTGAAAAATATTTTGGTAATAAAAATGCAGAGCAGATTATTAAATATTATGGTGTTAAACAATGAAGGAAAATGTGCTATTTATATCAAATTGGTCACAGGGAAACGCGTTGAGCGGCGGGGATAGAATTTGGATTGAGCTGGCAAAAAGGTGGCGGAAAAAATGTGACTTAGAAATTTTTTGTTCAGAAGAAGGGTTTCAGATGTGTAAAAGGTCTGGAGCGGCTGATTTGAAATTTACAGCACAATTACCTCGTTTAAATAACAACAACTTACTATTGAATATTTTAAGGAGAACTTTTTATGCGATACAAAAATTTCCGAGAAACAGACAATATAAAATAATTTATTCAACATCTGATTTTTGGCCGGATGCTCTTCCTGCGTTTATTAATAAATGGAAAAATCCTCAGATTAAATGGATTGCTGGATTTTATCTTTTTGCTCCGTATCCTTGGTTGAAAAATTCGCCTTATAAAGCAAAAAGATTTTTAGTCGGATTATTCTATTGGCTGAGTCAATTGCCAATTTACTGGATAGTAAAAAGGTATGCAGATGTTGTTTTTGTTACTAGTGAGCCTGATGTTAAAAAATTTATTACAAAAAGGAGGGGAAGTAATCGCGTTATTGTCATTCAAGGGGGAATAGATGTCTCTCCATCATTTAAATATTTACGCTCATCGCAGGTGATTCCTAAGGATAAAAGGAAATATGATGCTTGTTTTGTCGGCAGACTGCATTACCAAAAAGGTATAATTGAACTTATTGATATCTGGTCATTAGTCTGTAAAAAGAAAGCTGATGCGTTGTTAGTTGTTATTGGAGTAGGCCCGTTAGAGGATGAAGTCAAAAGAAAAATTGCAAAATTCAATCTGGACAGAAATATAGTTTTATGCGGTTTTAAAGATGGAGTAGAAAAATATGAAATTTTTCAGCAAAGTAAAATTGTAGTTCATCCTGCAACTTATGATAGCGGTGGTATGGCTGCTTGTGAAGCTATGGCATGGGGATTGCCTGGGGTGAGTTTTGATTTAGAGGCTTTAAAGACTTATTATCCAAAAGGTATGGTTAAAAGCCAATGTTATGATTTGAATATTTTTGCAGAAAATATTTTACATTTATTAAATGATAAACAGCTATATAAAAAAAATTCCCGTGATGCAATTATTTGGGCGCAGGAGTGGGACTGGGATAAAAAATCGATCAATATTTATGATAGTGTTATAAAGTAAATAAAATAAGTATAAGGTATTTTTTTTAATATTGAGTCTATACTCAAACCTATTACGGTTGAGTATAGACTGGTTTTAGATTTGTCTGAATTGGTGCAAGAACATAGGTAGAGATGAAAGAATATTGTCCTTTATGTAAATCTAAAAAAAATGAGTTTTTGTTAAAGGGTTATAATGTGCATGGAAGGTATCTTTTTAATAAGGATGATGTTTTTGATCTTTTCCACTGTTTAAATTGCGGATGCATTTTTGTTGGCAATGTAGATGTTAATCAACAATACTATAAAAAATATTACGGCTCTCAATATTACAGTAATAGCTACAGTGGAAAGTTTATTGAGAATTTATTATTTAAATATTCAATAAGCAGAAAAGAAAAATTTATTTTAAAAAATTTTATAAAGAAAACTGAAAAAATAAAAATTTTAGATATTGGTTGTGGTGATGGTAATTTTTTAAGTAAGTTGGAGAGTACAAGATTTAAAAAATATGGAGTTGAAATATCTGAAGAAGGGTATGAATTGTCTGTGAGACAGGGGATAGAAGTTTTTAAAGGAGATTTTGCAGACATTGATTTTCAAGATAAGAAATTTGAAGTTATTACTCTCTGGCATGTTCTTGAACACATAGAACATCCAGTCCGTTTATTTAGTAACGTGAGCCGGATTTTAGAAAAAGGTGGTGTTTTAATTTTTGAAACACCTAATGTAAATAGTTTTGGCTTTAGGTATGGCGGCGCAAAGTGGTTTCATTTAGATAGCCCGAGGCATTTGATTTTATATAACTTAGAAAGTGTTAAGTGGCTTTGCGGAAGAACAAATTTTAAAATTAGTGAAGTAAAAAATGAGTTTTATGATTATCCTCTGGATCTGTTTTGGTCTTTAAGAGCAACAATGGCAAAATTTTTTGTTTATCCTTTATATCTTTTTATGAAGATATTTAGTAAAGAAAGTTTAACTTTTATTTGTAGAAAAGGATAGTATCTATGAGTAAGGTTAAAAAATTATTTTCAGAAGTAATTACAAATGAGAAATTATTCATAACATTTTTTGTTTTTGCAGCTTTCGTACCTACTTTTTTAGTCTATAAATCAGGGATGCCGGTTATTAAATGGAATGATGCTTTTACCGGATTATTCTCTGACAATTTTTATTATAACCAAGCTTATGTGTGGAATTATGCAGTTTCTTCAGGTGTTTCAGCCAATTTTTATTCATCGATTTTATTCTTTGAATATTTAATGAACAAATTTTTTAGTTTTTTGTCTCTTCCTGTATATTTAATTCAGGCTGTCCAATTATGGATGATTATATTTTTTTCATTTCTGGGAGTTTTTTTATTAGTAAAAGATCTACTGCAGCAAGCTGAATACATAAAGCATAAGCAAGTAATCGCGTTTATTACTGCGTTATTTTATTTATTGAATTTTTATATGCTTTATAGAGTTTTTTATAGAGGTTGTTTTTTTATTTTTTTACCTTTGATTCTTCCTTATTCCATTTTATTCTTGTGGAAGGCGCTTAATTCTAAAAAAGTTGTTTATATTATTCTTGCTGCGTTTGTGCCAGCAGTGTCTACGATAATGTTTATGAGCCCAGGATATGGGATTTTAATTTATTTTTCTATTTTTATCGCGGTACTTATATTCTATTTTTCTTTAAACAGAGAGCGCTATTTAAAAAAAATTATTGGGTTGTATTTTTTATTTTTATCTTTATTTAATTTTTACTGGATACTGCCTTCTTTATTTTTTTTAAATCGAGCGGTAAGTAATGTTAATAAACTAAATTCTTCTGAGGCTGCTATTAGTGCGGGGGCACAAGCGCAAGGTTTGCTTGAATCGATTTGTTTAATTCCTAAAAAAAGCTGGATGCTTTGGAAGATAAAGGGCCTTTTAAATAGTAGTATTTTTTTTAAAAATGGCATATTCGTTATATTATCGTTTATTATTCCTATAGTTATTTTTTCTCAAATGATATTTATAAAAAAATGTAAAGTCAGTACTCAGCGGATTGTTATTGTACTTTTTTCCATTTTAGCGCTTAGTTTGTTTTTTTCAAAAGGTGCGAATCCGCCTTTTGCTTTTATTAACAGCTTTTTAATTAGCAAAACATTATTAATGAGAATTATGGCTGGAACTGATAAATTTCCGTATCTAACAATGGTTTTATATACAGCCTTGCTTCCTTTTGCATTAATAATTTTTCAGAAAAGATTTAAAGATAATATCGTGCAGAGGTTATATTTAAGTTTATTTGTTATTATTATGATTAATTCTTTTTCCTTTTGGAATGGAAGTATTTTTATAGGTAATGTTATCTGGTCAGGTGCGCGGGTAAGTTCTTATGTAGAAATTCCTGAAAGTTATTATTTATTAAAGCAAAAACTTAACAGTAAAAGAGCAGATTTTAAATTAGCATTTTTGCCATTAGTGCCTTTTGATATGCCGACTTTGAAGTGGAAGTTTGGTTACTTGGGAGATGATTTTAGAAGAAATTTTTTTTCCCGTGCGGCTTTTTCGAATAAATCATTAATACCGTCATGGGATATTGCAACT
>QNCH01000051.1 GCA_003645745.1 Candidatus Omnitrophota bacterium | reverse complement strand
TAAACTGAAGATATCCAGTAAAATTGGTGTGGGCACGGTTGTTGTTGTTCAGGTGCCGATTAATAAGGGTAATTCTGATCGTAGAGCATTTAATGAGGCGGCTTTTATTAATGAAAAGTAATTTAAAAAATACAAAAATATTAGTTGTTGATGATGAGCCTGTAATCAGAGAGATGCTTTGTGCTATTTTCAGGGAAGACGGTTATGATGTTATGTCTGCTGAATTTGGCAAAGAAGCTATTGCATTAGCTAAAAAAAATGATTTTGATGCGGCAATTATTGATATAAAATTGCCTGATGTTGACGGTATGCAAGTATTAAGTAATCTGAGAAAATTTAATCCTGAAATTTGCGTG
The DNA here is from genome assembly GCA_003645745.1 of Candidatus Omnitrophota bacterium. Classification (GTDB taxonomy): domain Bacteria; phylum Omnitrophota; class Gorgyraeia; order B26-G9; family B26-G9; genus B26-G9. The sequence continues at coordinate 8,644 of QNCH01000051.1, read as the reverse complement.
ATTTTAATTACTGCTTATCCCAGTACTGATTCAGCAATAAAAGCTATAGAAGCAGATGCGTATGAATATATTATTAAGCCATTTGATATTGGACATGTAAAACTGGTGATGAAACGCGGTATAAGAAGTAAAAAGCTTGTTTCTGAGAATAAAAAACTTTTGCTTAATTTGGAAAAAGAGAAACAAAAATTAGAAATAATTCTTAATATCGGACAGGTGCTTAATGGTATATTGGATTTAGAAAAATTGTCTAATGTGATCGTCAGGCAGATAGCTGATGTTTTTAACGCTGATGTCTGTTCGTTGATGTTTGTTGATAAACAAAGGGATTTTTTAACTGTTAAAGCTGCTACAGGGCTCAGTCATGCTGTGATTAAAACAGCAAAGGTGAAAATTGGCGATTCTATAAGCGGATGGGTCGCTGAGCAGGGAGAAGCAGTTTTAGTACAAAATATTGAAAATGACCTATTGTTTGGACGCAATAATTTGCCTAAATATAAAACAAAATCTTTATTGTGTACGCCTCTTAAGATTAATAACAATGTTTTAGGAGTGATAAATGTTACTGATAAGAGCAGAGCGGGCAAGAAAAATTTTTTTACAAATGATGATTTGAATCTTCTTACCGTAACGTGTAATTATGCGGCAATAGCAATTGAGAATGCGCGTCTTTATAGCAAGGTTAGCAATTTGGCGGTGACTGATGGATTAACTAATTTGTATAATCAGCGCTATTTACGTTTACGTTTAGGTTTGGAAGTTATGCGTGTTCGGCGTTACCACAATTCTTTATCTTTGGTTATGTTTGACTTAGATTACTTTAAAAGATTTAATGATAATTACGGGCATCAGGCAGGAGACAAGGTATTATTTGCAGTCGCAGAGGCAATAAAACAGAATATTCGTAATGTTGATATTGCCTGCCGTTATGGCGGAGAAGAGTTTGTGGTTATTTTGCCGGAAACAAAATTAAAAGATGCAGTATTTGTGGCAGACAAAATTAGAAATACAGTGTATTCTCTTGATTTTTCCGGAGGGGAAAATTGTGTGAAGAGCAAAATAAGTATTAGCGGCGGGTGCGCGGAATTTAGATTAGATATGACTGAAGATGAATTAATAATGTACGCGGATAAAGCTTTATACAAGGCAAAGCATAAAGGGAAAAATAGGATTTGTGTATACTCAAACGCAATTGGTTTGTAAAATTTAGGCGTTTCTTTGTGCTGTAGATTGGAACGTTCTGACCTAAGTCAAACCGCAGGCGCAGCTTGTTGCACCTAAGGATTTGCGAATGAAGAACGTTTTAAGATACAGTGCAGGGTAATGTCATAAAATTACAAACCAATTACGTTTGAGGATATATAGTTTTAAGGAGAGTGGTAAAATTGAGTTTGAAAAAGTTGTGTATTGTTGGAACTGGGAATATGGGCGAGGCTATAATTAAAGGGCTTGCGCGGCAAAAAAAATTTTCTGTTTATATTTGTGAAAAAAATAACCAAAGATTAAATTATGTTACTGAGCAATATAATGTGCAGAAATTAAGTTTAGAAGAAGCTGCTGGGGTTTGCGAGGTAATTGTCATTTGTGTTAAGCCGCAGGACATTAATTCTTTATTATCAGTTTTAAACAATAAAATAACAGACAAGCATTTGATTATTTCCATTGCTGCTGGCATAAGTACAGAATATATCCAGAAATTTTTTCAAGCAGGTGTCGCTGTAGTCAGGGTTATGCCTAATCTGCCTGCATTAATTGGACAGGGTATAACAGCTTATTGTGTTGGCAAATTTGCTGATATTCAGGCAGGGAAAATTACAGAATTAATATTTTCTGGTTTAGGACAGGTTCGCAGCTTTCCTGAAGCTAAACTGAATGCTGTGACTGCAGTTAGTGGAAGCGGGCCTGGTTTTGTTGCTTATTTTGTTGAAAGTATGATTAAAGCTGCGCAAAAGGCAGGGTTTAATAGAATTGACGCGGAACAGTTGTGTTTAGAGACATTAAAAGGTACTACTGCTTTATTAATAGAAGGCAAATTAAACCCTGATGATTTAATATCAGGAGTTTGTTCTAAACGCGGCACTACTGAAGCGGGCTTGAATGTTTTAAAAACACAAGGTTTTTCTCAAATAGTTGAGCAGACAATAATTGCCGCAGTAACAAGGGCAAAGGAATTGAGTAAGGAATAATAATTATTATGGATAAAGAATTTGATTATAAAGCTACTATTAATCTACCTAAAACTGGTTTCCCTATGAAAGCTAATCTTGCGCAAAGAGAACCTGGTATTTTAGAGAAATGGCAAAAACAATCTATTTATAAAAAAATGCTTAACAAATTCGCGCAAGCAGAAAAATATATTTTACATGACGGCCCTCCTTACGCGAATGGGCATATCCATTTAGGCCACGCGTTAAATAAGGTTTTAAAGGATATAATTGTCAAATATAAAAGTATACGGGGATTTTATGCTCCGTATGTCCCAGGTTGGGATTGCCATGGACTGCCTGTAGAACATCAATTATTTAAAAAACTTAACAAACGTAAGGATGAGGTAAATAAGATAGATTTCAGGGAAAAAGCGCGTGATTTTGCACTGAATTTTGTGCATATTCAAAAAGAAGAGTTTGAGCGTTTAGGTATATTTGGAGATTGGGATAATCCTTATTTAACTTTAAATCATAGATATGAAGCAGCAATAATCAGGTCTTTTGGAGCTTTAGTAAAAAAAGGTTATGTTTACAAAGGTTGTAAACCAGTTAATTGGTGTTATAATTGCGAAACTGCTTTAGCTGAAGCAGAAGTAGAGTATGAAGAGCATAGCTCGCCGTCCATATATGTAAAGTTTAAATTAAATAATCCTGATAAATTGCCGGGATTTGATTTTTTACGGCTAAAACAGGCCTACATTGTTATCTGGACCACAACTCCGTGGACATTATTGGGAAATGTTGCCTGTTGTATGCATCCTGACTTTATTTATACGCTTGTTGCAATAGAAGATTACGCTCTTTTAATAGAAGAAAATTTGGTGGATTCAGTGTTGCAAAAAGCAGGTATAAACAATTATGAAATTATTCAAAAAGTAAAAGGATCTGATTTAGAAAATATTACTTATGAGCATCCTTTTGGTTTGCGCTCTGGCAAAGTTGTGTTCGCTGATTATGTTTGCGGCACAGATGGTTCAGGAATAGTGCATACAGCGCCTGGTTATGGAGCGGAAGATTTTCTTACCGGAAATAAATATAATCTTGAGCTGGTGATGCAGGTAAATGCCAAAGGGTGTTTTTTTGATGATGTAGCTGATTTTGGCGGTATGCATATTCGTAAAGCTAATCCTGAAGTGATCAATAAATTAAAAAAAACAGGAATGCTTTTGTCCGAAGGACAGATAACTCATTCTTATCCTCATTGCTGGAGATGCAAAAAGCCGATTATTTTTAGGGCAACAGATCAATGGTTTATGAGTATTGACGCGCATAATTTACGGGAGGAAATAATTAAGGAAATTAAAAATGTTGTCTGGATTCCAGCCTCAGCAGAGAAACGCATTTTAAGTATGGTGGAAAATCGTCCTGATTGGTGTCTTTCCAGGCAGAGATTATGGGGTGTACCTATTCCTGTGTTTTATTGTGCTAATTGTAATAAAGAGATCTTAGACGCAGAGGTAATTGAGAAATTTGCAAAGATTGTTGAGCAATCTGGAGCGGATGCCTGGTTTATAAAAGAGCCTTTAGAAATTTTGCCTCAAGGGTATGTTTGTCCTGAGTGCGGAAGTTCTGACTTTATTAAAGAACAGGATATTCTGGATGTGTGGTTTGATTCAGGAGTAAGCCATCAGGCAGTAATCAATTTAAGGCAAAATTTGCAGTATCCTGCTGATTTATATCTTGAAGGTTCAGATCAGCATCGCGGCTGGTTTCAAGCCGCGTTAATCTCTGCAATGGCTATAGATGGGCATACTCCATTTAAACAAGTGTTGACGCATGGATTTATTGTTGACAAAGACGGCAAAAAAATGGCTAAGTCCAGAGGTAATGTTATTGCGCCGCAAAAAGTTATTTCTAAACTTGGAGCAGATGTCTTGAGATTATATGTGGCTTTGTCTGATTATACTTTAGATGTGAGGATTTCCGAAGAGATATTAGACAGGGTTAGCGAAAGCTATCGTAAAATTCGCAATACATTAAAATTTATTTTAGGCAATTTATATGATTTTGATCCGCGAAACAATAGCGTAGATTCTGAATCACTTTTAGAAATTGACCGATGGGCTCAATCTGTTTTGCACAAAATGATTAAACAGGTAACAGAAAATTATGAAAAGTTTAGTTTTTATAAGGCCAATAAAATAATCTATAATTTTTGTATAGTTGAACTGAGTTCATTTTATCTTGATATTTTAAAAGATAGGCTCTACACTTTTAATGCTGATTCTAAGGCTCGGCGTTCTGCTCAGACTGTGCTTTATCAGATTTTATCCGCGCTTACTGTTCTGATTGCCCCTGTTTTGTCTTTTACCGCTGAAGAAGCGTATGGTTTTTCCTGCGGCGAAAAAGAGGAGAGTATTTTTCTAACTAAGTGGCCTGATTTCAATCCGCGATATATTGATAAAAAATTAAATAATACTTGGAAATTTATCTTAGATGTGCGTAATTGTGTTTTAAAGGTTTTAGAGCAAGCGCGCGGCGCGAAATTAATCGGCAACAGCCTTGAAGCTAAAATTATTATTTTCTATGCAAAAGAAGATAAATCTATCTCTGAATTATTAGAAAAATATTTGAAAAATTTTTCGGGAATTTTTATTGTTTCTCAGGTAGAAATTAGCTCTTCCTGTGACCATGAAGATTTACCTGATTATGACGTGAATATTTTCCATGGGGATGGAAATTTTGTAAATAGCAAAATAAAAATTAAAGTTGAACATGCTGATGGGCAAAAATGTATTCGTTGTTGGAATTATAGTATGAATGTTGGACAGGACAAAGAGCATCCTAAACTGTGTAAGCGCTGTGTTAATAATATAGAGACTGTAAATGAATAAGTGTTGCATTTATATCCACAGATTTAGGTCATATTTGTCTGATCTGATAGAATGATTTTTACGGCGTACTTGAGGTACGTTGAGGAAATCGCGATTGAAGATCAGTCAAAGATGACCTGAATCTGTGAGGTAGAAATGTAATATTTATTCATTTATTGTCTCTGAGGTTAATAGTGATGGGAAAAGTATTTTTAATTATTCTTTTTGTTTTTATAGACCAAATCTCTAAATTATTCGCGCTTAAATTTTTATCTCAGACTCAGAGCATACCGGTAATTAGCAATGTGCTGCATATAACGTTAGTTTATAATACAGGCTCTGCATTTGGTTTTTTTCAAAATCAAAATTGGATTCTAATTTACATATCTATTTTCGCGATTATTTTAATTCTTTTTTTGTCTATCAGCGGCCAGAAGTTTAAGAACAATTTTTATTTAAAAATATGGCAATCAGCTTTGCTGCTTATTTTATGCGGAGCTACAGGAAATCTTATTGATCGAATCAGGCTGGGGTATGTGGTTGATTTTATTGATTTCCGCGTTTGGCCGGTTTTTAATTTTGCGGACAGTATGATTACCTGCGGGGTAATCTTACTTTTATTTATTTTTTTAAAAAAAGACATCCTGGAAGGAGAAAGCTCTAAGATGTCTTGAGTATACATAGATTAATTTAATATATAAGGAATTTCCTTTTTAAGTTGTTTAATTTTAAATGGTTACAAAAAAGAGGTTGCGTTAGATTGTAACCTCGTGGTTTTTTGTTAAAACTGTTATTCAGAAAAGCTAGAATGGTTTATCCTGAATATAGATTATGATTATACCAGAAGCTTTGGAGGAATAAATGCATCCTATTTTATTACATATAGGCCCATTAACTGTGTATTCATACGGAGTAATGGTTGCTTTAGGAACATTAATCGCTTCTTTTTTTTGTCAGCGCCATGCTTTAAAAGTAGGTTTATCTGATGAAAAGATAATTGATTTGATTTTTTGGGCGCTTATTTGGGGGCTGATTGGCGCGAGGCTTTTTTATGTTTTATTAAATTTTGGAGATTATCTAAAGTTTCCCTTAGACATTGTGAAAATATATAAGGGGGGGCTCGTATTCCATGGGGGGCTTATTCTGGGATTTATTTCAGGAATAGTGTTTATTAAAAGAAATAAATTACCGTTTTTAAAAACTATAGATTTAATTTTTTTATATTTGCCTTTAGCGCATGCTTTTGGCAGAATAGGCTGTTTTTTAAACGGTTGTTGTTATGGCAAGCCCACATTATTATTTTTTGGCGTTATTTTCCCAGGACATCCTTTGTGTGTGCATCCAACACAGCTTTATTCTTCTTTTTTGCTGATTTGTATATTTTTTGCTTTACTTAAAATTTCCCGCAATAAAAAATTTTCAGGTCAGATATTTTCTGCTTATTGCATCTTCTATGGAGCAGTGCGTTTTTGTGTGGAAATTTTACGCGTTAATCCGCGTGTTTTATGGAATTTTAGCTATTTTCAGATTTTAAGCGCGCTGATGTTTTTTGGCGGTTTATTTTTATATTTTTATTTTAAACGTATGGGAAAAATTGACTAAGAAAAAATTTAGCATAGAAAAAGAAAATTCTGGTTTTCGAGTAGATAAATACCTCGGTGATAAACTTGCGCCTGATTTTTCGCGTGTAGAAATAAAAAATTTTATTAAAAAAAAATATATTCTGATTAATAATGCTGCAATTAAACCGCATTATAAATTAAAAGAAAATGATTCGATTGTTATTGATCTTCCACAAAGAATTGAGCAGTCTTTTGATCTTCCTGCTACAGAGATTGCATTAGATATTGTTTATGAGGATGAAGATTTAATTGTTGTGAATAAATCTGCGGGTATGGTTGTGCATCCTGGAGCAGGCCATTTTTCAGATACTTTAGTTAATGCGCTCCTTTACTATACCAGCGGACTTTCTGACCTTAACGGGATACTGCGTCCGGGGATTGTGCATCGTTTGGATAAAGACACTTCAGGTTTAATTGTTATTGCTAAACATAATCAGGCGCATCGTTTTCTTGCCAGCCAGTTTAAAGAGCATAAAGTAAAAAAAACATATATTGCTGTTGTTAAAGGAAGAGTAGAGTATGACCAGGGGATTATTGACGCGCCAATACAAAGAAGCCCGGTTAACCGCAAAAAAATGGCAGTTTCTTATGCTTGTACAAAGCAGGCAATAACCTGTTATTCTGTGCTAAAGAGAACAGAAAAATTTAGTGTATTAAAAATCAATTTAAAAACCGGACGCACTCATCAAATCCGAGTGCATCTTGCCCATCTTGGCCATCCTGTCTTAGGAGACAGCCTTTATAGCCGCAATGCAACAAATCAATTTATCCAAAGGCAGGCATTGCATGCTCAGGAATTAGGTTTTTTCCATCCGCAAACAAATAAATTCATCGAATTTTTTGCTGATTTGCCTGATGATATGCAGTGTTTTAAAAAGGGGGCAAAAAAAGAGGGGGCAAGTCTCTACTTGACTGCATGTTCACTCAACGCAACCGATTCTAAAGACAAAAAATCGAATAACCAATTAAAATTTTTGTAAAAAAATGATTCAATACCAACAAAACAAAGAGAAGAGTATAAAGTTGCTGCTGTCCGGATAATTGTAGATTATAATATGTCATATAATATAAAAGCAAATTTTTTTACAGTAGATAAAAGTGTATTATATTTTTGATATATCTATGTCACCGTGTAGTCAAGTAGAGACTCCCCCCCCCAGCCAGTATGCTCACATCCAAAGATAAGCAAATGAGTATCAGAAAGCAATGTTCCTTATTAAGTGTTAATCGGTCATGTCTATATTACGAACACAGAGGAGAGAATCCATATAACCTAGAACTGATGCATATGATAGACGAAGAATTTACCAGACATCCTAATATGGGGGCGCTCAGTATGACTAAATATTTACGTGATTTGGGAAAGCACTGCGGGGCAAAACGAGTAAGACGTCTAATGCGTGTTATGGGGCTTGAAGCTATCTATCCCAAGCCAAATACAAGCAAATCAAATAAGCAGCATAAAATCTATCCGTATTTGTTGCGAGATGTTAAAATAGAAAGGGCTAATCAGGTGTGGAGTACGGATATAACTTATGTGCGATTAAAATATGGTTTTGCGTATTTGGTTGCAATTATGGACTGGTACAGTCGCAGCGTACTGAGCTGGGGTTTAAGCGATACACTGGATACTAATTTTTGTTGTGAAGCCATTGATGAGGCTCTGCTAAAATATGGTAATCCTGAAATATTTAATTCAGATCAAGGTTCACCGTTCACAAGTGAAGTATTCACGGATCGTTTAAAAGACAGAAATATTTTAATCAGTATGGATGGACGCGGCAGAGCATTGGACAATATATTTGTTGAGCGTTTATGGAGAACAGTCAAGTATCAGAATATTTATATTAAAGGGTATGAGACTATGCAAGAACTCCAAGAAGGGTTAACAGAATATTTTGAATATTATAACCGCGGACGTCTCCATCAATCTTTTGGGCACAAGCGTCCATGGGATGTATATACAGGAGCGGTAAAAATAGCTGACGTTCATATTATTAAC
>QNCH01000242.1 GCA_003645745.1 Candidatus Omnitrophota bacterium | reverse complement strand
GACAGGTCATGCCTATGCGTGCCGCACGCAGACAGGCGTGACCTGTCCGATATAAATTTGATAGCAAAGCTACGTCTTACTAAATTCGCTTGTTATTCCCCTACCACTGTATATTTTTACCGCCAGGCATTTCTTTTTTCTTTTTTTCCATATATAAGTAATATGGACAGCAATGACAGGTGCCATAAGTCGCGATATACTTACAAAGCTTAGGCTGCATTCCTCTAAACTGAATTAGCTGTTCCTCTGTAAGGCTCTGTCCAGAATCAATTGCCTGCTGTTTGAATTCATTCATTCTCTGTTCTACAGCAGTATTACGCATTGTGCCCGCATATAACCAACATTCCAGGTCGTGTTCAGGGTACGCGGTACATGTCTCTTTTACGTCACAACACATAAATTCCCAACAACGTTCACAAATTATACGCATTATTTACTCCGTAATAAAATATTTATTGTACAATTTTAACTAATGCCTGCTGATATTTATGCATAGTTTTAACAATTATTTCTTCAGGCAATTTTGGAGCAGGCGAATTTTTGCTCCATCCAGAAGTTTGTAAATAATCACGCACAAATTGTTTGTCAAAGCTAGGCTGCGGGTTGCCCGGGATATATTCTTTCCTCGGCCAGAAGCGGGAAGAATCAGGCGTTAATACTTCATCAATAAGAATAATCTCATTATTTATTTTACCAAATTCAAATTTTGTATCAGCAATAATTATGCCCTTATCCAGCGCGTATTCAGCTGCTTTCTGATAAATAGCAATGCTTTTTTCTTTTAACTCATTTGCAAGCTCATTACCAAAATTATTTTTAACATACTCTTGAGTAATATTTAAATCATGCCCGGAATCAGCTTTTGTTGAAGGGGTAAAAATAACCTCAGGAAGTTTGTCAGATTCTTTTAATCCCGTGGGTAAATGTATGCCGCATATACTTTGTGATTTTTTATATTCCTGCCATGCTGAACCTGATAAATATCCTCGCACTATACATTCAATGGGGATAGGCTCAGTTTTTTTTACTAACATTGAACGGCCTTGTAAGCTCTTCTTAAAAGCCTGTAATTGCTCAGGATATTCGCTAACAGCAGCGGTAATAAAATGTGTTGTAATAATATCTTTAATAAATTGAAACCAAAAAATAGACATTTCAGTTAATATTCTACCTTTATCAGGAACTGTATCAGGTAAAATAACATCAAAACATGATATTCTGTCCGTAGAAATAATCAAGAGTTTATCCTCTAAATCATATATTTCTCTGACCTTCCCTCTTTTAAAAAATTTAACTCCTAAAAGATTTATCGTTTCTGACAAATATTGCTGCACTCTAATGTCCCCCCTATTTATATAGAAAACTGTTCAGGCAGAATATACGCACCATATTTTTCTAAAGCATTTTTAAGCCTTATCCTCTGCTCGTCCAGGACTCCAAATAAAACTTCAGGCACATCAGTGACTGTCCCGCGGTAAATTTCCACAATCCGCTCAACTTTTTTGATATTCTCAGACACTCTAAGCATAAACTGCTGATTATACATTTCTTTAGAATAATCCTGATCAAGCACCTGTTTAAATAATTTCTGTAAATCTTCATACACTGGCAAAAAGCCAATTGGGCTTTTAATTACCGCGACTTCTCCGTGGATCTTTAATTCCATCCATTTTAGCCAAACCCGCTTATCCTGCTTGTCTGTCAAATATTCGCCGTTATTGCCGCGAATAAAATAATTTACGCCAAAAACAGCAGGAACAACATCTAAACCTTGCGAAAAATTTAAATAATTCTGAATATAATTGCCCATAGGCATAGATAAGAAATCTAAATTTGCCATTAAATTAAACTTTCTAATTCCTTCTTCTCCTAAAGTAGCTGAAGTTGTTTCAGATTCAAGTGAACTGGCAATAGTAATTACTCCATGCGCCCAATCAAAACTGAGAAAAACAGGCGGCCAGGTATCAGAATCACGCCCCCCGTAAATTATACCTTTAATTTCCACACCTTCAGAATTTTCTAAATTAGAATCACAATTACCCAATGTACGGATTGGGATAGTATATCTCGCGTTAGGATGCGCGAACGGAATAAGTTTGCCATTTTCATCAGTTTTGCCCTTTGTCCATTCACCTGAAAAATTCAGACCGCAATCAGGCTCAGCAAGGCCATTACCCTGCCAAAAAGGTTTCTGATCTTTAGTTAAAATATTAGTAAAAATTACTTCCCCCGGGCTATGGAGTACTTTGCTAATTAATGGGTCATCCTGAGAATTTACATCTTTAATAATGCCGAATATTCCCCTTTCTACATTTACACCAAAGAGTTTGCCATTTTTTTTCCTTAAATAAGCAATATCATCACCAACAATATGTTCTCCAGTAACCATACAAGTAGATGTTTTGCCACAAGAGCTGGGAAAAGCTCCGCTAAAATATGTCCTGCGGTTATCTGTGCCGTCAACCCCCATAACAAACATATGCTCTGCAAGCCAGCCTTCTTTGCTCGCTTTATTTATTGCTAATCTTAAAGCAAGTTTTTTTAAGCCAATAGTATTGCCCGCATACTGCGTGTTTAAAGAATAAACAAT
>QNCH01000241.1 GCA_003645745.1 Candidatus Omnitrophota bacterium | reverse complement strand
GGTTTGTAAAATTTAGGCGTTTCCCTGTGCTGTAGATTGGAACGTTCTGACTTAAGACAAACCGCAGGCGCAGCTTGCTGCGTTGAGGTTTGGCGATAGAAGAACGTTTCAAGATGCAGCGTGAGGGGGATGTCATAAAATTACAAACCGATTACGTTTGAGTATATAAACGCGGTTTAATAAAATATTGTTATGAATAATGGATAAAATTATTATTGAAGGCGGTGTGCCTTTACATGGGGAAGTAGAAATAAGCGGCGCGAAAAATGCGGCATTGCCTATACTTGCAGCTGTATTATTAACAGATGAAGAGTGTGTCATTGAGAATGTACCTGTATTGCGTGATGTATTAACAATGTTGAAAATATTACGCAGTTTAGGTATAAAAAGTCAAGTTAACGGCAGTAGAGTTGTGCTTAAAGCAGGCAAGCACAGGAAGTTTACTACTTCATATAATTTAGTCAGCACAATGCGCGCTTCTATTTGTGTTTTAGGCCCGCTTTTAGCTAAAGTAAAGCAGGCAAAAATATCTATGCCAGGAGGGTGTGTTATTGGCCAGAGGCCGGTTGACTTGCATTTAAAAGGATTAAGCGCTTTAGGCGCTAATGTTAAGGTTGAACACGGCTATATTGTTGCCAGGGCAGAAACATTACATTCTAATAATATATTTTTGGGCGGAGCGTATGGGCCATCTGTATTGGCAACTGCAAATGTGCTGATGGCTGCAGTTTTAGCAAAAGGCAAAACAGTTATTGAAAATGCTGCATGTGAACCGGAAGTTGTGGATTTAGCGGATTTTTTGCTTAAAATGGGTGCAAAAATCAAAGGGTATGGCACGCACAGAATAGAAATTATAGGTGTAAAAAGATTATCAGGCGCAAGGCACAGCATAATTGCTGATAGGATTGAAACAGGTACTTATATCTTAGCAGGAGCAATAACTAAAGGTAAACTCATCATTAAAAATGCCAGTATAGAACATTTAGCGGCATTTATCGATAAATTGGAACAAATAGGAGTATCTGTTAGTAGTAACAGGAATGGAGATATTTATGTTAAAACTAAGAAAGCTGTGTTAAAATCAGTTGAGTTTACAACTTTGCCATATCCTGGATTTCCTACAGATATTCAGGCGCAGATGATGGCTTTGCTTTCAGTTGTTAATGGAATTAGTGTAGTAACAGAAAAAATTTTTCCAGACAGGTTTATGCATGTAAGTGAATTAAATCGTATGGGCGCTGATATTTTCCTTGAAGGCGCAAGCGCGATTGTTAGAGGAGTAAAAACATTAAGCGGAGCTTCTGTTATGGCATCAGATTTGCGGGCTTCTGCCGCATTGGTGCTGGCAGGTCTTGTGGCAAAAGGCAAAACAGAAATTTCAAGAATTTATCATTTAGATAGAGGTTATGAAAACCTTGAAGATAAATTGAGTAAATTAGGCGCAAAAATTTATAGAGTAAAAAATGTATAGGAGGTGAAAAAGTGGCTGTAGTAATTCGTTTAGCAAGATTAGGGGCAAAGCGTAAACCGCATCATAGAATAGTAGTTATTGATAAGCATAAGCCAAATGGCAGGTTTATTGAGGCAATTGGTTATTATGATCCTTCAAAAGAACCATGTTTTATGGATGTTAACGCAGATCGTGCTGCTTATTGGTTAAGTGTAGGCGCAAAACCAACACTTACAGTAAAAAGACTTTTAAAGAGTAAAAAGATAGCTTTAAATTAAATATATTATCGAAAAATATTCGACTGTAATAGGTTTGTAAAATTTAGGCGTTTCCCTGTGTTGTAGATTGGAATGCTCTGACCTAAGCCAAACCTTAGGCGCAGCGAGCTGCGCTTAAGGTTTGGCGATAGAAGAACGTTTCAAGATGCAGCGTGAGGTGGAAGTTATAAAAGTGCAAACCTATTACGTTTGAGTATATATAAAGATTTGTTATGCAGATTGATATTTTAACTCTTTTCCCGCAAATGTTTTATGGTATCTTAGAAGATTCTATATTAAAACGTGCGCAGCAAAAAGGCAGTGTCAAGATAAATCTCCATAATTTGCGTGATTGGGCACGTGACAGGCGCGGTACTGTAGATGATAAGCCTTATGGCGGAGGCCCTGGTATGGTGCTTAAGCCTGAGCCTGTTTTTGAGGCTTGTGATGATTTGTGCGGGAAAAATACGGTTGTGATTTTACTTACTCCTCAAGGAGTAAAATTAAAGCAGAAAATAGTAAAACAATTTTTAAAACATAATCATTTATTGCTGATTTGCGGCCATTATGAAGGTTTTGATGAACGGATCAGAAGCTTAGCTGATTACGAAATTTCTATAGGGGATTATATTTTAACCGGAGGAGAAATTCCCGCAATGGTAGTTGTTGATGCTGTAGTTCGGTTAATTCCCGGAGTTTTGGGGCAAGCTGGGTCATTAGAAGCTGAATCCTTTAACCTTGAATTACTGGAATATCCGCAATTTACCAGACCGCAGGAATATCGGGGAATGAAAATTCCAGAAGTTATTTTATCTGGAAATCATCAAAGGATAGAAACTTGGCGTAAAGAGCAGGCATTAAAAAAAACAAAACACACAAGAAACG
>QNCH01000050.1 GCA_003645745.1 Candidatus Omnitrophota bacterium | reverse complement strand
CTGCCTCAAATGCAAAAGCTTCTCTTTGTCAAAATAACCTGATTCTGCTAAAACAGCATACCATAATGGACAACAATGGCCTTTTGACATATGAAATCTATCACGGTCTGGCCAATCCGGATTTTGAGGATTATGGCGCATTACTTTAAAAAATAAACTTGTAACAATATCTGCAGCAGACAAAGATCCTCCTGGATGTCCTGAACCAGCTTTTCCCAGCATTTCTACAATTAAACGCCTGATTTGTTTTGTATTTTCTTCTAATTGTTTTACTTCCACTTGTTAAGACTCCTTTTAATACTCATTTTTTCACAATATATATTCAAACGTAAACAGGGGAACGCCTAAATTTTGCAAACCTATTAAATTAGATTCCCTGCAAGCAGGACAGGCCATAGCCTGTCATCTTTTCCTACCTACAAATTTTATTAATGAGGTAATTTTTCAAGTAAATATTTTGGCAATTCTTCCTTAAAAGTCAGTATTACCTCATTATCCCATAAATTTGTAACTACTATTCGGCGTACTTGATTAAAGCTATAACTCTTTAAGACAAAAGCTGTTTCCTTTAATATTACAGGCAAACATAAATTTCTAAATTGCTTTTCATCAGCAACTGTAAGAGTAAAGACAAATTCCTCACTTTGCTGCCCATACTCTAAACTAACATTAAATCCGTATCCTAAATTGCCAAATTCAGCATTAATCCTTTGCTCCAATTGATGCTTGATAAAATACGCTAAAGTCATTTCTGAAACATTGCTAAAATCAAACTCTGCTTGCTCCAATACTGCATGGTCAACCCTTACTTTCCAAAAAACCCGTTTTCTGTATTCTTCACGAGACATCCATCCATACATAAGTTTACGCAAATCATCAAAATAACGCGCTAATACAATTTCTGTTCCTGAAAATTTCACATCCGCTGCAATAAGCATATAGAAATCTAATTCAGCATTAGTGCTTAAAATAACACGTGAAGTACTCAAAATTACATTCTCTACTTTTTCCAATGCATCAGGAGCAAGAGACATACTATCTTCAAAAAGTCTTTCCACAGGCAAAAAAACGACAATAGTCTTGCCAATCACTTTACTTTGCACATCAATGTTATATTCTTTTTTGCAAAGCTTTTCCAGATCAGTTGATAAATTCTCTTTTAAATATGTAGGATTACAGCCTGAACAAAAAAAAATAACTATTCCGATTACTTGCAGTAAAATAAAAAATTTATTCATAAAATATACTCAAACGTAATTGGTTTGTAATTTTATAACATTCCCCTGCACTGCATATTGAAACGTTCTTCATTCGCAACTCCTCAACGCAACAAGCTACGCCTGCGGTTTGACTTAGGTCAAAACGTTCCAATATAGGGTACAGGGAATCGCCTAAATTTTACAAACCAATTGCGTTTGAGTATAATTACTTGCCATATTCCTTAAAAATAACTTCTATCTGATCATATTCCAATTCTTCTTTTTCAAGTAATTCTTTAGCGAAACGATCTAATATTTTTCTTTCCTTAGTTAAAAGGTCAGTAACCTCTTTTAAGCATTTTTGCAAAATCTGATTTGTCGCTTCATTCAAATTTTGTTTAATTGCTTCGGAAATTTCTGTTTCAGGGATCACAGTATAGTCTCCAATATGATCTGAATTACCCATACCAAACTGCCAAACCATAGCATGAGCAATACGCATTGCTTGTTTAAAATCTGAAGCAACACCATCTGAAGTTACATTAAAACGTATTTTTTCTGCCACATAACCGCCTAAAGCCACTTTTACATTGGCCATCAGCCTATTTTGGTCATTAGTAAAAATTTCTTCCCGCGGCTGATGATGCACCACCCCCAAACTATTACGCCTGGAGATAATAGATGTTTTAAAAACATCGTCTGTAGGATGCAATATATATAAAACAATAAGATGGCCTGCTTCATGGTAGGCAGTCATTTCCCTTTCATGCACTGTCATCTTACGCCTGTGCTTAATTCCTAATTCAATCCTTTCCATCGCTTCACTAACTTCTTTGTGCCCAATAACTTCTTTTTTATTACGTGCGGCAATCAAAGCTGATTCTTTTACAATATTTTCTATCTCTGCCGGAGTCTTATACACAGCTTTTCTGGCTAAACGCGAAATATCTAAATTCTCATCGCGTTTTACTTTGCTAAAATAATAATTAAGGATCTGTTCTCTGCCTTCAAGATTAGGCCTGTCTATATAAATTTTGCGGTCAAACCTTCCTGGCCGCAATAAAGCCTGATCTAAAACCCCTTCATCAGCATTAGTAGCTGCAATAATAATCACATCCCCCTCTTCCCCCTGTAACCCATCCATTTCTACAAGCAGCTGGTTTAAAGTATTGTTTGTTTCCTGTCCGCCTCCCCAGCTAAAAGCCCTTACTCTTCCCACAGCATCTATTTCATCAATAAAAATAATACATCCGCCGTCAGAATAAGCATAACGCCTGGCTTTTTTAAAAATTTTACGCACCCGGCTGGCGCCAACCCCCACAAACATCTCGGTAAATTCACTGCCCGCAATACTTAGAAAAGGCAAGCCTGCTTCAGTAGCAATTGCTTTAGCTAAATAAGTTTTCCCGCAACCAGGAGGGCCAACCATCAAAATACCGCGTAAAAGCTTGCCTCCGATATTTTGCAAACGAGTTCTATCTATTAAAAGACGCACAACTTCCCATGCTTCCTCTTTTGCTTCATCAATACCAATAACATCTTTAAAGCATACCTTATGAGTATCTTTAGTTTTAATCTTGCTCTTCTGCATTCTTCCCATATAACCGAATAATACAGAAACATAAATAAAAGCTGTAATCGCCCCGCTAACTAACATTACTAAAATCCATAAAGGCATATTAGCAAGCGCTGAAATTCGAGCATAAGAATCAAGTTTTGACATACCGATTGTAGAAAGAACAATTAAAATAGAAGCTACTAATATTATAACTATAATCAGCCAGTGATCTTCCATAAAAATTTTTAATTTCCTTAAAAATGACTTCATTGTTTTATTCATTGTTTTCCTCCTCGTTTTCCATTATTTGCAATTAAATTTTCTAATTTTTCTTTTACTTCAACCTGAGCAGGCTTAATTTTCAAAGATCTTTCCCAATGTTTTCGCGCTTTTGAAAAACAACCTTTCTCAAAATATACTTGTCCAAGATGAGAATGAATTTCAAAATCTGAGTCAAGTAAGCTCACTGCTTGTTCAAGATATTTAAGCGCGTACTCTAAATTACCTTTTTTATAATATGCCCAACCTAAAGAATCCACATACGCGCCATTTTTCGGTTCTATTTTGATTGCTTTTTTAATTAATTCAATTGCTTTATCTAAATTTGCTCCATCTTCAGCATACATATAACCAAGATAATTACAAGCAACGCTGTTATCCGGATTATTCTCTATTATCAGTAAAAACTCTTGCTTTGACAAATCTCTTTTGCCCTGCCTTTCATAAAGTACAGCTAAATAAAAACGAGCTGCCTCATAATCAGGTTTTTCTGTAAGAGCTTTATGGTAATATTGTTCTGCTAAAACAAAATCATCTTTAACGCTATTAGCTATGCCTAATAACAAAAAAAAATATGCTTTTTCTTTTATAAAGTTTTCTCTACTTAATAAAATTTTAATTGCCGCGTCAGGATTGTCTAATTTTAAATAAGTACGGGCAATTTCGAAATAAGGTTCTACAATTTCAGGATTAATCTCAATTACCCGCTGAAATTGCTGCAAAGCTTTTTCATCCTGATCAGTGCCAAGATATAAACTCCCTAACCGGAAATGGGCAAGGCAATTTTTAGGCATTATATTAATTACAGACTTATATGCTTGTTCAGATTTACCAATTTCATCTTTTAACTCATAAACAAGGCCTATGCACAAATATGCTTCTACATAATCCGATTTTAAATGCAGCGCTTGTTCCAGACAACGCACAGCTTCGTCATATTTACCTATCTGGAGGTAAAGCATCCCCAGATTAAAATAAATAAAAGCATGCTGAGGTTGCTCTTTAATCACTATTTGTTCATAAATAAGAATTGCTTTTTCTGTTTTCTTTTCAAAAACATACAAATCAGCAATACTCAAAAGAGCATGTTTATTTTCAGGGTCAAGCTCGATAACTTCTTTATACAATAAGCTGGCATCTTCAAACCTGGCCATATGAGTATAAATAATTGCTAAAAGTAACCTAGCCTTTATGTTCTCAGGTTCTAAAACAAAAACCTTTTTTAATGCGCCAATCGCGTGTGGAAATTCACCCTTCCTAAAATATGATGCTGCTAATTTAGTCAAAACCGCAGTTGAATCCTGATCATAGTTATGAGCTTTCGAAAACTCTGAAACTGCCCTGTCAAGACTACCCTGCCTTTCATACAAAAGCCCACGCAAATAATGGGCGCAGGCTTTAGAATTTACATTCATTTGATCAGGCTGTTCCAAGGCATTAAAAGATTTTAACGAACCTGTCTTAGCAGAAAAACAACCACTAAAAATAAAAACAGAAACTATTAAACACAATAAATTTCTCTTTTTGTCTTTCATTAAAATGCTGTTTCCTATTTATCCTTTTTCTTGTGCCTATCTCTTCTTAACCTTTTTTTTCTTTTATGTTGAGACATTTTCTGACGTTTTCTTTTCTTTCCACAAGGCATAAAACTTTTTCCTCCTTAAAATAATAATTTATACTCAAATCCCCCTGCCTATTCCAATACACATTCTACGGGACAACTTTAGATAAAGTATATTCTATAATTCCCTCTGCCCCTGCTTTTTTCAATTTAAGAATTAAACCGCGCACAACCTTTTCTGCAACCACTATTTCTATCGCGTACCAACCTTTCCTGCTCAGATGAGACACCGTAGGGCCATTCATCGCAGGCAGTAAAGAAAGTACTCGTTTTAATTTTTTTTCTTCAACATTAAGCTTTATTCCAACTTTTCCAACAGCATTAAGCGCAGCCTGAAGCAACAACGCAATGCCATCAATTTTTAACTTTTTCCATTGATCATTCCAAACGCTTTTGTTTGCAATAAACTGCGTAGTAGAATGGCAGATTGTATCAATAATTTTTAAATTATGAGCTTTTAAACTGGATCCTGTTTCAGTTAATTCCACTATCGCATCTACAAGCTGCGGAACTTTAGCCTCTGTAGCGCCCCAACTAAACTCAACCGCGGCATTAACTTTATGCTGCTTTAAATAATTTTTCGTTACATTAACCAATTCTGTTGCCAGCAGTTTTCCTTTAAGCCCATTAACATCTTTTATTTTAGAGTCATAAGGGACAGCTAAAACCCAACGCACAGGATTCATACTTTGTTTTGAATACATCAAATCAGTAACCACAACTACCTTAGCATTATTCTCTAAAACCCAGTCAGCGCCGGTAACAGCACAATCTAAAACTCCATTTTCCACATAACGCGGTAATTCCTGTGCCCTTAAAAGTACTGCTTCGATTTCAGGGTCATCAATAATCGGAAAATATGAGCGACTAGAAGTAATAATAGAAAACCCAGCTTTCTTAAACATCCGCAAAGTAGATTCCTGCAAACTTCCTTTAGGCAAGCCTATTTTTATCTTTTTCTGCATTTTTTTTGCCTCTTTCACCTTTATCTAAAGCCAATGGCTCAAACTATAGTCAAACGTAATAGGTTTGACTATAAAATAACTTCCATATCTTTTTGCAAGCCACAATTTGTATATTCTATAGATTTATTCCCCAAATGTCAAATTATTATCACAAATTTGTTATTATTAAGATAAACTTGACATTCCTCTAACCTTAAGTTAGATTTAATAATGATGAAAAAACAATTATGGAAATTCACCGGCACTAACGGAGATTTTATTTTCCCTGATGCTGAAAAAATTAATCAGCTTTATTTTCCTTTGGCAAATGAAGCGGAATTTATGTCTTCAATTACGCCGCAATTAAAAGGTGATATAAAATTAGGGCAAAATCATTTTCTAATGCAGCCTGTAACAAGAGAATGCCTTTATAATATAAAGTCATCCAGAAATTTCTGGCTCTACATTAATAAAAATACTGTGTGGTCAATTACCGGCTGCACTGCATTAATGCATAAGCCTGAAAAAACTTTACTTAAAGCAGGCATACTCTGGCATACAATTACAAGAACGTCTAAAGAACTGGGATTGGAAGCTGAAATTACAAATTTTGTCCCGGTAACCGCAGATCATACAGAAATTATGCGGATAAAAATTACTAATCTTACAAAAAAAACAATAAGTTTTACGCCAACTTCCGCGATCCCCATTTTTGGCCGTTCAGCAGACAATTTACGAGATCACAGGCACGTAACAAGCCTTTTACACAGAATAAAATTAACAAAAAACGGAATTATTGTAAAACCCGTAATGTCTTTTGATGAACGCGGACATAGAATTAACCATTTTTCCTATTTTGTGCTTGGCTGTGAACAAAACAGTCGCGCTCCTCAAGGATATTTTCCAACTATAGAATCTTTTATCGGGCCTGGCGGCTGCCTTGAGAGGCCTCAGGCAATTATAAAAAATTTAATGCCCTTAAAAAAAATTTCCCGCATTCATCAAGGCAAAGAAGCTATCGGGGCATTGCGTTTTCAGGCTAAAACATTAGCTCCAAAACAATCCGCTACTTATATCTTAATGCTTGGAATTGCGGAGAAACCACAGCAAATAGCCCAAATTTTCAAAAAATTTAATCATCCCAGCAAAATAGCATCTGCGTTATCTGAAAACAAAAACTTTTGGGAAAAAAAGGTTGAAATGATTAGTTTTCAGAGCAAAGAAAATAATTTTGATAATTGGCTGCGCTGGGTAACTTTACAGCCTGTTTTAAGAAAAATTTTTGGATGTTCTTTTTTGCCTGATTTTGATTACGGACGCGGAGGCAAAGGATGGCGCGACCTCTGGCAGGATACGCTAACTTTACTTTTTATTCATCCTAAAAAAATCAAGCACACATTATCTATTAATTTCTCAGGCATAAGAATTGACGGCACTAATGCCACAATTATCACCAAAAAACCAGGCCATTTTATTGCTGACCGCAACAAAATACCTCGTGTATGGATGGACCATGGTGTATGGCCATATTTTACCTTACAGCTCTACATTCACCAAACAGGAGATTTTAATATTCTTTTTGAAAATCATACTTATTTTTACGACCAACAAATCTCAAGAGGCACAAGTACAAATTATCTATGGAACCAGGACTGCAAACATTTACGCACAAAACAAGGCAATATATATAAAGGCACAATCTTAGAACATATTCTCATCCAGCACCTGAGTGCATTTTTTAATGTTGGCAAAAATAATAATATCAAACTTGAAAGCGCGGATTGGAACGATGGGCTGGATATGGCAAAAGAACATGGCGAAAGCGTAGCTTTTACTTGTTTTTATGCATGGAATTTACGTAATATGACAATACTGCTTAAAGAACTAAAAAAACATTTTCCCAAAAGAAATATTAATCTAGCAAAAGAAATATTAATCCTGCTTGATACTTTAGGAAAAACATCGATTAATTATAATTCCGCGGACAAGAAAAATGCCTTGTTAACGCGTTATTTTAATGCAGTTAAAACACAGATAAACGGCAAAAAAGTGAGTATCAGCATTGATGCGTTAATCAATGATTTATCTAAGAAATGGCAATGGAGCTATGAACAGATCAGGAAAAACGAATGGCTTGATATTAATAAAAAAATTGGTTTTTTTAATGGATATTATGACAATCAGGGCAAACAAATTGAAGGAAAAATAAACAATACGATTAGAATGACGCTTACTGGCCAGGTATTCCCTTTAATGAGCGGCATAGCTTCAAAAGAACAAACAGCAAAAATTATACGTTCTGTGAACAAATATTTAAATGATAAAAAACTTTCAGGATTGCGTTTAAATACTGATTTCAAATCACCTCAATTCCATTTAGGACGGGCATTTGCTTTTTCTTATGGAAGTAAAGAAAACGGGGCTATTTTTAGCCATATGTGCGTTATGTTTGCTTACGCGCTTTACCAGCAAGGCAGTGCAGAAGAAGGTTTCAAAATTCTGCAAAGTTTATTTAATTTAGCACAGGACACTGAAAAAAGTAAAATATTCCCTTGTTTGCCTGAATATTTTGACTTGGCGGGACAAGGAATGTATTCTTACCTTACAGGATCGGCAAGCTGGTATATAATGACTGTATTAACTGAAGTTTTTGGAATTAAAGGCTATTTTGGCGATTTAGTTATTGAGCCAAAATTAGTTAGCGCGCAATTTAAAAATTCAACAACTATTTCCGCTCAATGCTATTTCGCGGAAAAACGTATAACTGTTAAATTTTATAACCCTGAGAAACTCAAATTTAACAAATACCAAATCGCAAATGTTAAAATTGAGCCATCAGAGATTACTTTTAAAACCATTTCTTCTAATAAAATATTAATCCCCAGAAAAGAGATTACAAATCTGCCTGATAAAATCCAAATTAAAATTAGAATTAGTTTAAAAAAATAACCAGTATACTCAAACGTAATTGGTATATTTCTTTTTAAGGGAATATTATAGGAACCATTTACTCAATCTTGTAATCGGTGCCTGAACCAGGGTTTCAGTTGTAAATTCCACGCTTCATTCACCAATTACTTCTCTATATAGAACTATTTAGCGCAGCAACAATCTCCTGATCAAGCGTTTTCTGCTTCTGTATTTTCACCGCCAAATTATCTTCTCCTCCCATACTAGCATCAGGAAGAATTAATGTACTAGTTTTATCTGCTGCCACATCGATATTCAAAACATTAGAAATATCTTCAATTGTAGGCTGATACGAAATTAATTCTCTTTCGTATGTCATCTCAGAACGAACAATACCAGACACAATTGTTTCTGCTTTTTGAGCATCCATACCAAAGTATTCAACAAGTTCCTTTCTAACGCTGTCCTTTATACTGCTCATATAAATATCTTCTGCCTGCCCTTTTTCAAAAACAT
>QNCH01000240.1 GCA_003645745.1 Candidatus Omnitrophota bacterium | reverse complement strand
GTGAGAAGCTGTGAAATAATCACTGTTTTTCGCCTGTTCCTTTTTGTGTGTCGCTTAAGAAAAAAAGTAAAAACGTAAAAATGGGGTATTATTTCACAGCTTCAGAATCAAGCGGGGACATCGTAAAGTTATCATTTGAACACAATTAAAATTTTTTACATTGTCATTCCCGCAATTTTTTAGCGGGAATCTACGAGCTAAAATTAATACCCCGCTTGATTTATCGATTACAATTAGTTATATTTTAATATTGACAAAACATATTTTTTTAGCATATAGTATACTATAGATATATTTTTTATTTGGAGGTGAATTTTAATTGGCAAAAAGAACCAGAAAAGGTAAATTGAAGTGGAGATCCAAGAAAGCTAATCATGGCCGCAAGCCGTGCCGTGGCGCGTAGGGTTTTTTAGAGGGAGTCTATTGTAGGGCATTATGTGGGGAAGAAACTATTTTTTTTTACGTTGTTTTGTGTGTTGTTGCTTAATCTGCTAAACATTGGCCAGGCCAAAGCAATGACCAGGCGTGTAAGCGCTGCAAAAAAAACAGAACCAAGGGAGTTTGTTCCCCCAGAGATTGAGGTAATATCTAAACCTGAAGTGGATATTAATCTATTTGCGGAACAGACACCGCAGTATTCTGTGCTTACTTCTGTTTCTCCTGCTGAAGTATTGCCAAGTGTGGGCAGGGACGCGGGAACAAGTAAGAAGTACAGGATTGTTGATATTCAAGTGGCTTTGAACAATGCAGGTTTTTCTCCAGGCCCGATTGATAAAAAGATGGGGGCTAAAACAAAAAAAGCTATTCGTGAGTTTCAGAAGGTAAATAAATTAGCAGTAGATGGTATCGTAGGGGAAAAAACCTGGGCAAAATTAAAACGATATTTAAATACTCAGTAAATTTATGGATACGCTGAGTATATATACTCAAACGGAATAGGGTTGCAATTTTATGACGTCCCCCTGCACTGCATCTTGAAACGTTTTTCATTCGCCAAACCTTAACGCAGCGAGCTGCGCCTGCGGTTTGTCTTAAGTCAGAACGTTCTAATATACAGCACAGAAAAACGCCTAAATTTTACACACCTATTACGTTTGAGTATAAATCACATGGAAAGTGAAATTAATCAATAGTTTTATCAAGGAGGTTTTTATGTTAAAGAGTTTTAAGTTTGCGGTAGTAATGTGTATGGTAGGCAGCCTTTGTGGTTGTTCAATTATTTTACAAAAAAGACATCCTAAGGATTTGCAGCAAATTGATTCTTTAAGTGAAAAATTACTGGCAGAACAGAAGCAGCGTGAAGAGCTCTTACAGTTAAAGCAACAATTGTTACTGGCAAAAGCTGAGTTAGAACAGCGTTTGAAAAGAGAAATTGAAGAAAAAAAAGTTAGATTGCAAATGGCAGATAAAGGCCTTGTAATTACTTTTATTGCTGAAGTACTATTTGATTCAGGAAAGGCGAAGATTAAAAAAAATGCTTATTCTGTTTTAAGCCAGGTGGCAGATGTGCTTTCCAGTCAGGTAGCAGATAGGAATATTGCTATTGAAGGACATACAGATAATCAGCCTATTATAAAATCAAAATGGAAATCAAACTGGGAATTATCTACAGCAAGGGCAATTAGTGTCCTGCATTATTTAGAGGGAAAAGCTATTATGCCGGAACGTTTATCTGCGGTTGGTTATGGAGAGTATAGCCCTATTGCTTCAAACAGCACTGCAGTTGGCAGACAAAAAAATCGGCGTGTAGAAATTACTATCTTACCTCCGAAAATTGTTAAGAAAAGGAAGTAACTATTAATTGCAAAGGATATTATGAGTGAGTTTAGATTAAAAAAAATATTAGTTTTGTTTGTGGTGATTGTTTCTATTGGGGTGGCAATATGGGCAACTGCCAGAAAAAAGGTGGAGCTGGATAGAAGCAGGCATTTAAATGAAAAATTAATTGAATTAACAAAGGTAAATAGTGTTATTTCTAATGAGTTAAAAACAACAAGGAATGATTTATCCGCGATATCAGAAGATTTACATGAAACTAAAATAGAAGTGTCTTCGGTTAAAAAATTAGAAGATACAGTAAAAATAAGTTTGGTAGAAGAAGAACTAAAAAATGAATTGTTGGAAAAAGAGCTTCAAAATACTAAAGAAGTGCATCAGTTTATGTCAAATGAAGTCAATCAATTGAAAAATATAAATATCTCTCTTGGGCAGGAACTGACAAAATTAAAAGAAAAAGAATCAGCATTACTTGAGCAATTAGCAGAAATAGAAAAAAAAGATGAATCTCTTAATCTTCTTGGAGAGCAAATAGAAGAATTGCCAGAGCAAAAACAGGTTCGTATTGTTGAAAATTCGAAACAAGAAAAACGGAATTTTAGCTGGTAATTTTTTTCGGCTCTTGCCAAAATATCCGCATACGGGATATACTCAAACCAATTGCGTTTGAGTATATCCGCCATTACTTTGTTTCATCACTCGGCTCTGCGGGTTTGTTGTACTTACGCGGATTTTTTTTGCTCTGCTTAAGATTTCTATACTCTTCCATTGCTTGTTCTAATCTTTGAACTCTTTCAAATACCGCACGCTCTCTCGCTTTGCTTACTCTCTTGG
>QNCH01000239.1 GCA_003645745.1 Candidatus Omnitrophota bacterium | reverse complement strand
TAAGCACAGAACAAATGCTTGCGGCAATTTCCCAATTGCCATAATGCGCAGTAAGTAAAATAACTCCTTTTTTTAGATTCACGGCATTTTCTAAGTTAGCAAAATTTTTCATACTTGTATAATTTTTAAAATAATGCTCATCCATTCTCGGCAAAAGCAGTAACTCAATAATCGTTTGTCCAAAATTTTTAAATACACCTTTAACAATATTCCTGCGCTCAAAAACAGTACAAGTTTCAAAAGCAGCTTTCAAATTAGCATTAACTACTCTACGCCTTTTATGCATTAAAAAATACGCGCATCTACCTAACAACCTGCCTAATTTCAATACTGCTTTAAAGGGCAATATGCGGACAATAATCAGCAGAACGCTAAGCGGCAAGCAAACAAGATATACGCTCCATAAATTTTTCTTCATTTTCTTTTATTTGTAATTGTATTTTTAAAATTAATATTTCTGGCCCATTATAATTATTTTTCAACACTGTTTTTAAACGCGGCGCATCCTTTGCTGTAGTAACTAAAACTGAAACGAAATTTTCAGCGCAACTTTTAAAAATATTGGCTAATTCTTTATCCTGATAAAAATAATGATCAGGAAAATAAAATTTCAAAGCAATATCCGCGCCTAAATTATGCAGCATATTTTCAAAACTCTGCGGATTCGCAATTCCGCACAAAGCAGCAATTTTTTTGCCTCTAATTTTAGACAAAACAAATTCTTCATTATCCTTAAAATTATAAAAACACTGAGGCATATGCACACTCCTGCAAATTAAAGCACTTCTGTTAAAATTTCTTAATTTTTCATAAATACTGCGAATATATTTATCTCCTGAATCTGAATGCGTTAAAACAAACACATCAGCTAGTTTCAAATAAGAAAAAGGAACACGCATTATACCTGCAGGCAATAGTAACTTATTTCCAAAAGCATTGCGGCAATCAATGCAAACAATGTTTAACCCTTTATAAATTTTAAGATTTTGAAAAGCATCATCTAAAATCACACACGCGCAATTATATTTTTCCCTAACACTATTTATTCCCTTAGCTCTGTCTCGATTAATCTCAACCTTTAAACCAGGCAGCTGTTGTTTTAACATCTCTGCCTCATCAGCTAAAAATCCTGACGCACTCCTCAAGGCCGCATATCCCCGCGTTACTACAGCAACGTTATATCCTGCTTTGATCAAATACTGAGCAATTAATGCAACCAGAGGAGTTTTCCCGGTTCCGCCAACTGTAATATTACCAACACTGATTACTCTAACATTACTACGATATAATTTAAAAAATCCAGCATTATAAACAAAAAGCCTGGCCTCAAGAATTATTGAATACAAAAAAGACAGGCAAAATAAAATACTTTTCAATACTTTAGATAAAAAATCACGTTTCTTACTGCTTTCAATATCTGCTAAGTACTTTTTTATATGCTCTTTAAGCGGCAAGCAAATATTTAAATCTATGTTTTTTTTAAATAGATCAGCCATTGCTTTATTCTTTTCTCATACCCCTGCTCAGTGGGATAGTAATATACACACTTTTTTCCCATATATTGCTGTTGCACATAATGATTAGAAAAATTATGCGCGTATTGATACCCTTGTCCAGAATCATTTTTTTTAGCTGACTTATACGACGCATCTTTTAAATGAACAGGTACTTCCGCTCCCTTCTCAGACTCAACATCTTTAATCGCTTTTTCAATAGCAAGATACGCAGCATTACTTTTAGGAGCACAGGATACATAAATAACCGCTTGAGCTAAAATAATCCTTGCTTCAGGCATACCAACAAATTCAACAGCCTGCAACGCAGCATTAGATAAAATAAGCGCGTGCGGATCAGCATTACCCACATCTTCTGCCGCGCAAATAATTATTCTCCTTACAATAAACCGCGGGTCCTCTCCTGAACACAACATCTTTGCCAGCCAATATAGGGCAGCATCAGGGTCAGAGCCACGCATACTTTTAATAAACGCGGAAATTGTATCATAATGCGCATCGCCATTTTTATCGTATTTAAGAGCTTTTTTTTGAACACACTCTTCTGCTGCCTCCAGGCTAAAATATTTTTTTCCATTTTTGTCTGCAGGAGTTGTTAATATGCCTATTTCTAAAGCATTAAGCGCTCTTCTTGCATCGCCATCACTAATTCTGCACAAATGCAATAAAGCCTGTTCGTCAGAAACAATATCTCCCTGCCCCATACCGCGTTCAGAATCATTTAACGCCGTCTTTAGTATATATAATAACTCAGCATCAGAATGGGGCTTAAATTCAAAAATATGAGTGCGTGAAATCAAAGCAGGAACTAGATAAAAATAAGGATTATGTGTAGTCGCGCCAATTAAAATAATATTACCCTGTTCTAAATCACCAATTAACACATCCTGCTGAGCTTTATTAAACCTATGAATTTCATCAATAAAAAGTATAGTTCTCTGCGCTTCTTCTAATTTTCTCTGCCTGGCAGAAAAAATTATCTTTTTTACTTCACTCACACCGCAGATAGCCGCATTTATAAATTCAAATTTAGCACAGCTAATTGTGCTGATTAAATAAGCTAAAGCACTCTTGCCTGTACCAGAAGGACCATAAAAAATAAGAGAGC
>QNCH01000049.1 GCA_003645745.1 Candidatus Omnitrophota bacterium | reverse complement strand
TCGAATATTTATGCCATCAACTTTCTGATCTGTTGATAAATCACCCACATCAGAATGGTCATAAGCCTTATTATCATCTACCCACACTTGCACTGATCTAGTTGAATATTGAACACCGACCTGTATCTTAGACCATTTTCCCTGAAAATAGGTTAATGGCAATTCATTATCTAGATGAATTGAGTGATCATTATATACAATTAATCTAAGAAATTCTCCCCTAAAATCCAAT
Source organism: Candidatus Omnitrophota bacterium (assembly GCA_003645745.1). Taxonomy (GTDB): domain Bacteria; phylum Omnitrophota; class Gorgyraeia; order B26-G9; family B26-G9; genus B26-G9. Next base: position 8,910 of record QNCH01000049.1, on the reverse strand, counting down.
TGTACATACTGTCCCGAAAAATTCAACGAAGGCAGATGAAGAAGCGAACCTATTGTATAGGGTTCCGGCGGAGCCCACAAATAGAATGTCATCCATGCCCATATTGAGGAATCAATCGGCTCAAAAGGCCACGCTCTCAAATAAACACTATTATTGCTACTCACAGGTATTTTTAGAGAGAATGAACCCGTATATGGATTTTCTTCGTTTATTTCTGCTCCTGAATTTAGAAACTGTGCATGATCATCATAATTATCGAGACAAAAATCCTCAAAATCTTCAGAAAATATTTCCCTATCTTTGGGGCCGATATAATTTGTAGAAACAACTATGTCGTCTATATAGTAATGAATTTCTCCAGGTTCATTTAAAGTAAATCCTGAAAAAGTCAGTTTAGATGTACTGTCAAACGCCCAATCCATATAATAATTATCTACTATCAATATTTCGTTCATCCATAATGAAGTTCTATCATTCGCAAAATCTATCTTCCACTCAACGCAAACCCATTCATCATAATGATCTTCAAAGAAAAATGGAGTTCCTTCTGTTTCAACTACCCAATCTTCAGGACTATAGCTGTGTGGTGCAAGCATATAATGACCACCCCACTCATAGCCGGAGCCATTTTCCCCTTCTCCATAACCTAGATATTCGCGAGAGCTTCCCCTAAAATCTAACGAACATTCAGCAGACGAATCACTTGCAACAAACAAAAAATGGCAAGAAGATGTGCTTATGTTTTCCAGCTCCCCATCCGGAATGAGCATGTAAAAACGAATATGCACTAAACTTGGAGCTCCAGGGATAGTATGAACTATATCAACAGTACTTTTCATTCCATCAGCCTTATACTGCAGGAGTGACCGAGGGGCACTGTGATAGATTGACGTTGATATATCTCCCGGCTGGTTATTTCCGTAAACTGCTGGTTTCCAACCATGCCACTCAACTCCACTTTTGACAGGCCATGGATCGGCTGGAGGAGTTCCAACATCCCAATCCTCGCAAATAAGATAATCCTCACAATTTGGTTCAGAGCAATAATCACAAGCTGCCCTTACATCTTTCCCTAATCCTAAAAACACCAATCCAGCCATCAAAACAAATACCGCAATAATCATTTTGTTCCTAATATTAACTCTCCTCCAGTTTATCTGTACTCTGTTTATAATTTCCCAATATCCTTGCGTAAATACATATTTTCAAATTTAATTCTACCTATAGCTTTGTAAGCGCAATCTGCAGCAGCAGTAATATCTTCGCCAAGCGCGCTTACCCCTAACACTCTGCCGCCATTAGTAAGAATTTGAGAATTTACTTTTTTTGTCCCTGCATGAAAAACAAACACATCTGGCTCTGTCTTTAAATCTTCTAAGCCGGTTATCTGCTTATCCCTTTCATAACTGGCAGGGTATCCTGAACTAGCAAGCACAACACACACACAAGCTCGGCTGTCCCATTGTAAACGCATATCTGCCAAATTTCCCTGAACTGCTGCAAGCATTACTTTTGCAAGGTCGGTTTTAAGCCGCGGTAAAATAACCTGTGTTTCAGGATCACCAAAACGAATATTAAATTCAAGCACATAAGGCCCTTTTGCAGTAAGCATTATACCTGTATACAAAACTCCCTGAAAAGGATTTCCCTGCATAGCCATTGTTTTAAGCACAGGCTTAATTATCGTATCTTCTATCTGCACAAAAAGTTCCTGCCCAACATTTACGCATGGAGAATACGCGCCCATACCTCCGGTATTAGGGCCCTGTCCATTTTCAAAAATCGTCTTATAATCCTGGCTTGATGCTAAAGGCAGAATATTTTCACCATCACTAATCACAAGTACAGAAACTTCCCTGCCTTCAAGTTTTTCTTCAATAATTACTTTATCACCCGCATCTTTAAATATTTTATCCTGCATTATTGCTTTTAATGCCTTATGCTGGCTGTCCAGATCAGGACAAACAAAAACCCCTTTACCAGCACAAAGCCCGTCCGCTTTAATCACAAATTGCTGTTTCCTGAGATTAACAAAATCAAGAGCTTTCTGATAATCAGAAAATACATAAAAATCAGCGCTGGGAATATTGCTTTCACGCATTAAATTTTTAGCAAATATTTTACTGGATTCTAACCTGCTGGCAGATTTATCAGGCCCAAAAATATGCAAACCATTTTGCTTAAAAGCATCAACTATGCCTAATGTTAAAGGCACCTCTGGACCAACAACAGTTAAACCTATATTTTTACGTAACGCAAAATCAAGCAAACCATTTAGATCATCTGCTTTTATCTGCACACATTCAGCAAGCCCGCAAATACCAGCATTACCTGGAGTACAATAAATTTTATCCACTTCCTGAGATTGGGCAATTTTCCAGACAAGCGTATGTTCCCTGCCTCCGGAACCGATAACTAATACATCCATCCAAATTCTCCTTTTTTGCCTCAAAGTTAATTCTTTTAATTGTCAATGTTAATTTGAAATTTATCGTAATCGGTGACTGAAGCTGGGTATTAGCGTTGACTCGTAGATTCCCGCTAAAAGATTGCGGGAATGACAAAAAAAATAATACCCAAGAAATACCAATAAAATTCTCTATACTGGCATTCCCGCAATGCTTTTAGCGGGAATCTATTCTAAAAGATTCAATCTTGTTAAAACAATAAATTAATGATGTCCCCGCTTCACTCAGAAGGGGTGAAATAATCACTGTTTTTCGCTCGTTTCTCTTTATGTCTCACCTAAAAAAAAACGCAAAAGAAGAATAATGGAGTATTATTTCACCGCTTCTGACTGAAAAGGGGGGACAGTTATATACTCGAACGCAATTAGTTTGTAAAATTTAGGAGTTTCCCTGTGCCCTAGATTGGAACGTTCTGGCCTAAGTCAAACCGCAGGCGCAGCTTGCTGCGCATAAGGATTTGCGAATGAAGAACGTTTCAAGATGCAGTATGAGGGGAATGTCATAAAATTGCAAACCTATTACGTTTGAGTATAGATTCCCTCACTTTCCAGCTTCTGCTAATACTTTCGTAAGTAAAGATAAAAAATCCCGAGCGTCAAGATACCCAGGCACAACAGTAATTATTTCACCATCAGATCTTAAAAATACTGTGCAGGGAAAACCGCGCACATGATACTTTTTCGCCAGGTCAAGATGTTGTTCAGCATTTACCTTTACACACACAAAACCAAGCAAAGCAGACGCAACATCTTTGTTGCCATAAGTATCTTTATCCATACGTTTGCACCATCCGCACCAACGCGTATAAAAATCAATTAAAACTGGTTTACCTTCCTGCTGAGCTGTATTTAAAGATTGAGTTAAATCATCAGACCAACTAATTTGAGAAACGTCAGCCTCAACATTAGCACATCCACACATAAAAACTAAAACAATTATTCCTGCAAACAAAAACTTCTTCATCGCTACCTCCCTGGTTAAAGTACTAATTCTTCATTTTTTTCAGGCAAATATGCATTCACTCCTCTTTGCTGTAAATGCTTTACCAGTTCCGTCCCTTGTTCCACATCACCATGCACAACAAAAACTTTTTTTAGGTTACTATTTTTACAATTCATCACATAACTAATTAACGCGTTTCTATCCGCGTGTGCTGAAAACGCGTTATTTACAACTACATTCGCATTCAATTTATACTCTTCTCCATAAATACGCACATCCGCAGAATGCTCTACCAAACGTTTACCCAATGTATTCTGAGCCATATAGCCAACCACGATAATTGTATTTTTTTTGTCTTCAATGGTATTTTTTAAATGATGTAAAATTCTGCCTGACTCACACATCCCTGAACCAGCAATAATAATCATTGGGCGAGGGTCACTATTTAACATTTTTGAATCTTTAACTTTTCTGATATAAGTCATATTTTTAACCGGAAAAGGCCCATCATATTTATTAAATAAATATTGCGTAGCCGAATCAAGAAAAGACACATATTTTTTAAAAACATCAGTAATATCTATAGCTAAAGGGCTGTCTAAATATATAGGCACATCCATCATCTTTTTTTCTTTTAAAAGCTGAGACAAAAAACACAGTACCTCCTGTGCCCTTTCCATTGCAAAGGAAGGGATGATTACTTTGCCTGAATTAGCAATAGTCTGCATAATTACGCGGGCAAGGTTTGCCTTTGCCTCAATTATCGGCTGATGAAGCCTATTGCCGTATGTGCTTTCAATAATCAAATAATCTAAATTACTAATATATTCAGGATTATTTAAAAGAGGCAAATTTTTGCGCCCTAAATCCACAATATAACCTATTCTTATTGTGCGCGCATTATTCTTTACCTCAAGGCAGGATAACGCGGAGCCAAGAATATGGCCTGCATCAAAAAAACTAAGCTGAACATCTTTTGTAATTTTTATTTTTTTATGTAAACCAGCGCTGTAAAAAAAACGCAGGCAAAACTCAGCATCTTTTTTAGTATATAGAGGTTTAACCGCAGGCCAATTTTTACGTTTGTGCAGTTTATTAACAAACTTCGCGTCGTCTTCCTGAATCTTACCGCTATCTAAAAGCATCAATCTGGCCAATGCTTTAGAAGCAGCAGTAGTATAAATTTTTCCGCGAAAACCACGTTTGATTAAACTAGGAATATTACCTGAATGATCAATATGCGCGTGAGAAAGAACTAATGCATCAATTTCAAACGGTTTATACGCGAATTTAGAATTAATTTTATAATAATCTTTACGCCTGCCCTGAAAAAGTCCGGCATCAAGCAATACTTTTGACTTATTAGTAATCAGCAAGTGGTTTGAACCGCTGACCTCACGCACACCGCCGCAAAATTTTAAAACAATTGACATAAATACCTATGGCCTGGCAATAAACAACATATACACAAAACTCCAAAAAAATACAGAATATACTAAAGCAATAAAAAAACAATAAATTTTCTTTCGCGCGATTTTTGCCAAAACAAAATAATCAAGCAATGAAAAACCAGCAAGGAAAGTCAAAGAAATAACCACCGGATATAAAATTTTCATTAAAAATATCCCCTTTTATACTCAACCGTAATAGGTTTGTATAAATTAGATTCCCGCTAAAAGATTACGGGAATGACATTGTAGGGTATTCTATACTCAAACGCAATTGGTTTGAGTATATCATCCTCTTTTCTATCACTTTTTTATGCCCTATTATAAACTTCAGTCATTTTGCAAATCCTGCTTGATAATTGCGCATTCAACTGATCCGGCAAAACCCTCCACTGCCAATTATTTCTTACTGTACCCGGCAAATTCATCCGCTGTGTTTCACCTAACCCCAAAATATCCTGCATTGGGAATATAGCAATATTCGCGACAGACATCAAAGCAAGCCTAATCATCTCCCAATGCAAATCAGAAACAAAAATATCCCTGCCAAAATAAATAAATAAACGTTTTTTATCTTCCGCGCCAGTCTCATTTTCGAACCATCCCTTAACTGTGTTATTATCATGCGTCCCTGTATAAACCACACAATTTTGCGTATAATTATGCGGTAAATAAGGATGCTCAGGCATATCTTCTCCAAAAGCAAAAAGTAATATTTTCATACCTGGGAAGGCAAACTTATGCATTACCCGCTTTACATCATCGCTAATAATTCCCAGGTCCTCAGCAATCAGCGGAAAATCAGGAAACTTATCCAATACAACCTGAAAAAAATCATCCGCAGGAGCCTTTTGCCATGCTCCATTAACCGCGTCCTTTTGGCCTGCAGGAACTTGCCAAAAATCAACAAACCCGCGAAAATGATCTATTCTGATCCTTGAAAAAATCTTCAAATTATATTCTATCCTTTGTATCCACCAGGCATAACCATCATTTTTAAGCGCATCCCAATCATAAACAGGATTACCCCAGAGCTGTCCAGTACTGCTAAAATAATCCGGCGGAACTCCTGCTAAATATAGAGGCTGTTTATTTTCATCCAATTTAAAAATTCCCGGGTTGGCCCACACATCAACACTATCATAAGTTACATAAATCGGCACATCTCCAATAATTTCAATACCTTTATTCTGGCAATAATTCTTTAACGTAAACCACTGCTTAAAAAATACATATTGCATAAATTTTTGTTTTTCTACATTTTCAGCTAATTTTTCTGCTAATCCCCGCATTGCCTCAGGGTTTCTATCACGAATTTCCTTTGGCCATTGGCTCCACATTTTCCCTTGAAAATACTCTTTAAAAGCAATAAACAACGCAAAATCTACCAGCCAATAATCCTGATCACGGCAAAAATTATTATAATCTTGTCTTGCTTCCAAATCTTTAAAAGACTCATAAGCTTTACTTAAAATTTCTGTTTTAAAATTATAGACAACTTCATAATCAACTCGTTGTTCAGAAGACTGCGGCAAAGATTTCACGTATTCACAGCTTAACAAACCATCCTCTGCTAAAAGTTCAGGGCTAATTAAAATTATATTCCCAGCAAACGCAGAAACGCTACTGTAAGGAGAATTAATATTAATCAAATTCGTTGGATTAAGCGGCAATATCTGCCAATATTTCTGTTTTGACTGAAATAAAAAATCAGCAAATTGATAAGCTGCCGCGCCCATATCCCCAATACCAAACTTTGAAGGCAAAGATGTTATATGTAATAATACCCCGCTTCCTCTTTTCCCCATTATCCCCCCCCCCCTATTTCACACACTTGCTTATCCAAAATCACGCAAAGGCTTTTGCCACGCGTCCTTTAAAACACCTACAGCACAGTCAACAACCAATCTGTTATCTATGCCATACACCAAAAATTTCTGTTTATCGGTTAATTTCCCGATCATTGAAAAAGGAATGCCTTGCAAAATTTTTTCAAAATTCTCTTTTTTTTCTTCTTCTACTTCCACCACAAATCTACCGTTTGATTCAGAGAATAATAAGATATCATCACGCGGTTTATCTTTTGGAATATGATGTTTTACTTTATCTAAAAATATTTCCATACCCAGCCCCCCGCCAAAAGCCATTTCAGCCAATGCAACTGCCATCCCTCCTTCAGAGCAATCATGGCAGGCCTCAAGCATTCCTTTATCTATACAATAACTTAATTTTTCAAAAACAGCCTTATTCTGCTGAAAATCAACTTTCGGCACACTCCCGCTTTGCCAATTATTCACCGCGTAGTAACAACTTCCTCCCATTTCAGCGAATGTTGTGCCTATGCAGTAAATCAAATTTCCTTCTGTTTTAGCATCCGCTGAAATTACTTTTTCTACATCTAAAATCACTGCCATTGCGGAAATAAGTAAAGTCTGCGGAATAGAAATAGTTTGATTGCCAACTATATATTCATTATGCAAACTGTCTTTGCCTGAAATAAAAGGCACTTTATACGCTAAAGACGCGTCCCTGCACCCCAGGCAAGCACGCACCAACCCGCCTAATATTTCAGGTTTATCTGTATTGCCCCAGCTAAAATTATCTAAAATACAACTATGTTCTAAACTGCCGCCTACAGCGACAATCTGACGCAAAGCCTCATCTATACAGGATACTGCCATATAATAGGGGTCAATATCCGAATACCTTGGATTTATACCGCAGGAAATAGTTATGCCCTTTTTTGAATCCGCAAAAGGCTTAACAACTGCCGCATCCTGAGGCCCGTCATTACAAATTCCTGACAAAGGTTTTAAAACACTCATTCCCTGCACTTCATGGTCATACTGGCGGATAATCCATTCCTTACTGCATACATTTAAATCTGAAAGAATTTTTAACAACTCGCCTGTTAAATTCCGCGCAGGCTCATATTTTGTTTCTTTAATCAACGGTTTTTTCCATAAAGCCTTACGTGTTAAAAGCGGCAGCCCATTATGCAAAAATTCCATACTTAAACTGCAAACACACACGTCTTGATAAAAAAGCTCAAGCTGCTTAGTATTTGTAAAACATCCAATAACTACAGCCTCAACATCTTCCTGAGTAAACAATTCTAATAAACTTTTTAAATTTTCCTCAGGCACAGACAAAACCATTCTTTCCTGAGCCTCAGAAATCCAAATTTCAGTATAATTTAAACCCGCGTATTTAAGCGGCACTTTTTCTAATTCTATGCGAACGCCAATTTCCTCGCCCATTTCCCCTACAGCGCTTGAAAGCCCGCCTGCCCCGCAATCAGTAATCGCAGTATATAATTTTTTATCCCTGGCATTTAACAAAGTATCCAGAACTTTTTTCTCTGTTATGGGGTTACCTATTTGCACTGCTCCGCTGGAACTCATTTCTGAAGCATTAGTTAAACTGCCTGAAGAAAAAGTAGCTCCATGAATACCGTCTCTGCCTGTGCGCCCCCCAACCACAACCACATACTCGCCTGAGCTTGCGCTGCCGAAAGAATACTCTTTAGGCATAATGCCCACTGTACCGCAATATACCAGGGGGTTTGCAGTATAACGCGGATCAAAAATTACTGCTCCGTTTACTGTAGGAATACCCATTTTATTGCCATAATCTTTGACCCCAGCCACAACCCCTTTCATTACCCTCAGCGGATGCAGCGCTCCATCAGGCACATCCTGAACTGCAAGCTCAGGCGGGCCAAAGCAAAAAACATCATTATTCATAATTGGCTTAGCACCTAAGCCTACACCGAGAATATCACGAATTACCCCGCCTATTCCTGTGCCTGCTCCGCCATAAGGTTCAAGCGCGGAAGGATGATTATGGGTTTCAACTTTAAAACAAATGTTATGATTATGGTCAAATTTTACAATTCCAGCGTTATCTTTAAAAACAGAAACACACCATGGTTTATTTAAAATTTTAGTTGCAGACATAATCGTTGATTTTAAAAGATTATGAATCACTTTTGTTTGTTCAAGTCCCGGCAAAGAAGCATCTCTGTACTCAACTGTTCCGCACATAGTTTT
>QNCH01000238.1 GCA_003645745.1 Candidatus Omnitrophota bacterium | reverse complement strand
CTGATTTTATCTGTGGGGCAGGCTTATTCTGCTACTGAATTTGTGGCAAGTGTGCGCAATGACGGAGCTGGAGATTTCAGCACTCTGTCTGCATGGGAAGCATCTTTGCAATGTGATTTGACTTCTGCGACTACTCTTGTTTATAGCGGCACATTAACCGGCATAGTTAATGATAATGCTGCAGTTACTTTATACCGTTCAGGAGTCAGCCAGAGTGTAACTGCAACTGTTGTGCATGCCAACGATGCCGGAGATCAGATACTTTTAGAGACAATTTCTAACACTTCTACCCCCTTAGCAGATGACCAGTGGCGGGTAGATGCTTCTAATTACTTTACCATCTCTGACACCGGAGACTCAGCCATAGCTACAGCCAAGATAGACGGCGCGTGGACAACTGCGGATACAACAGCAGTAACAATATCGAGCAGCTGGACGACTTCAGCTGCTGAATACATTCGTATTTATACCACAGCTGCTGCAAGGCATAACGGGAAGTGGGATGATACAAAGTATAGGTTGGAAGCGACAGATGTTAGTGATTCAGGAGCGATTAACGTTGATGAGGAATATGTTCGCATAGAAGGGCTGCAAATCAGCATAGAGGCTGCCGGGTTCGGCTCTTATATGCACGCTATTCTTATAAATGTTGTTGATAGTTCTGCAACAGCAGAGACAAGAGTTTCTCATAGTATTCTTAAACGTGTAGGCACAGATGCCTTAGACTATCATGGCGGGATTTGGATAGATGGTTCGCATTGGACGCTTAAAGCCTGGAATAATATCCTATATGATTTCCAAGGAGCTACTCAGCATAGCCAAGGTCTTGAATTAAGAAATGAAGTTAAGTATGTTTATAATAATACGATTTATAATTGTGAATGTGGGGTCTCCGGCATCAGTAATGAGGTTGTTGCCAAAAACAACATCGTCCAATCCTGCACCAATGTTTATGACGTCACATTTGACTCAGCCTCCACCCACAATATCACCGAAACCTCAGCTGAAGACGGAGCTTGGGGCATAAGCGCTGACTCAGGCACAACTGACGGCATAGGCACAGACACCAGTGTTTTACGAGACACTGGACAAAATTTTCTCACTACTGTAAAAGCAGGGATGATCATAGCCAATACCACTGATTCAACTTACACTTATGTAACCGCAGTAAACAGTGATACCGAGCTGGCGGTTAATGATGATTTTTTTGATGACAGTGAAAATTTTACTATTTATACTAATCTCTACGGCAGCGTAAGTTTTGTAAATGAAACTGGAGATGATTTTCATCTTTCCGCATCTGACAGCATGGCCAGAGATAATTGGTCTAATGTTTACGCGGACGCCAGTCTCGCGGTAACAGACGATATTGTTGGCAGCAGCAGGCCCAACAGCACTAGCGGGGATATTGGCGCTGATGAGTGCGCTGTACCTGTTTTTTACTCAGTAGGCACAAGTACCTCAGATTTAAAAACCGGCTCCCCGACGCTGACCATATCTTCAGGCACAGCTACATTTACCGTAGAGCAGGCAAATAATGTGGGTGTAGGTGACAAAGTTACTTATGATACAAGTAAAATTGCCTATATCTCAGCCAGGACATCTTCTTTAGTTTATACTTTAATTACAGCCACAGGCGCAAGCCCGGCAGATGAATCATCTGCCGTAACAGTAAATTCCATAATGCGCGCTTTTAATCACCTTGATGATGCGGTTGACGCAGTTGATGGCGGAGTATGCGCTTCAGACGCAACTCATCTAAACACCACTGACCTTGTTACCGGAAACTATATTTTAAACATTCCCTGCTACGCAGACGCAGCGGACGAAAACGCGGTAACTGTTGAAGGGTGGACAACCGGGGCAGATAATTACATTAAAATTTACACGCCGGTTTCAAGCATAGAAGTTGGGGTAACTCAGAGGCATAGCGGGGTGTGGGATGATGGGAAGTATAGAATCACTACTAATCAAGGCTATAATACTGTGACCATTGCTGAATCATATACTCAAATATCGGGCATTCAAGTGCAATCATCAACTAACGCAGACAATACGCGTAGGGGAATATATGCACATACTCTCGGAGTTGCAAGTCTCAAGATAAATAATAATATAGTAATTAATGGTAACGCATCTGCTACTGATAGAAGGGGAATTTCAGTGAGTACAGAGACTTCAGCTCCTCATTATATATATAATAATATTCTGTATGGGCATACGGGATCGGGGATATCACTGGACACTGATTACGGGACAGCTCCTTCTTACATCTATAATAACACTGTTTATGATACGGGAATTTGTTTTAGTAGCGGAGAAGAAGGAAATAGCTTTAAAAACAACATTGCTCAATCCTGCACTGATGGATACGCTGGCACTTTTGACGCTTCCTCTGACTATAACATCTCCGATGTTTCCCAAGCTGATGCTGATTCTGTCAATACTACATTTGACGGCTACAAAACCGTCACCTTCACCGACTCAGCCAACAACAATTTCCACCTCTCATCAACTGACACCGCGGCCAAAGACGCAGGCGCAGACTTATCCTCAGACAGCAATTTAGCATTTTCTGACGACATAGAGGAAAATACCCGCGGAACAAATTGGGATATTGGCGCGGACGAATGCAATGTAAAT
>QNCH01000048.1 GCA_003645745.1 Candidatus Omnitrophota bacterium | reverse complement strand
TATTGCCCGCGCTTTAACCCAGGAGCCTAAATTACTTTTGTTAGATGAGCCTACTACGCATCTAGATATAAGCCATCAGGTTGCAATACTCGATATTATCAGAAAATTGAACAGCGAATTTGGCCTTACAGTGATTATGGTTATCCATGATCTTAACTTAGCTGGCGAATATTGCCGGAAACTCGCGCTGCTCAATAAAGGAGGGATTTACAAGATAGGAAGCCCCAAACAAGTATTGAACCATCTAATCATTAAAGAGGTTTATAAAACAATGGTAGTGATCAGGGAAAATCCGGTTTCTTTAAAGCCTTATTGTTTTTTGGTTTCCCAGGAAGAAAAAGAGAAGAGGCGAAGTCTATGGAAAGGAAAGGGTTGATTCAGATGTATTTACTATGAAAATCAGGATACTTATTATTTTAATTTTATTTATTTATTTTATCTTGATCCAAGGGATAGATATTTATGCTTTTTCGTCAAAAGAAGAGTATCTATGGATTGAATTTGGAAAATGTATGAGAGAAAAAGACGGCAGCTTGACCTTGCCGCTTGAGCTTAATTATGGAAGGTTTCCTGGAGCGAAACAGGGACTCAAAGGATTGGATGAGGTTAGTGTTTTTTATTCCCTATCCGAAACTGATCATAACGGCAAGCCTGTTTTTTACACTGCCCGGATACAACAAGACAAGCAAAACTATTCTGTAAATATTAACTCATCTAAGCAAAATCGTTTTATTGTTTTTGCGCAAGCTAAGAAAAAGCAGAATAAAGTTACAATCAGGTATCTTGCAAAAACATCATTTTTTCTTTTTGGGCATAGTTTTTCTAAAAAAAAAACTACGCGGATTATTTTATCTCGTGAGATTAACCGGCAGTTGGAGATACGCATCATTCCAGAGTTTCAGTGTTGGCCGCAGACAGGCAATTCTGTCAAAATTATCCCTGTATTTAAAAAAGGTTATTTGGCAGAGAAGGCTATATCCCTATTTGATCAGAATATGCCTCAGGTAGAGATAATGACTAATGAAAAAGGAGAATGTGTTTATGTCCCGCGTGAAGACAAGAGATTAAATCAGAAGGGCGAGACAGCATTTAAACAGGCTGTGATCGTAGCAGAGGAAGACCAGGGGGGGATAAAACATATTTCTTCCTATACACTTTTGCTGCATCGTTCCAGATTCAAAAACTACAAATTTTTTATGGGTATTGCTATTTTTTTGGGAACAATGGCTGCTGTATTTTTATTTGTGATTGCAGGAAGAAAGAGGATTAAATTTTGACAAAAGTCTATAAACTGCGTTTTCTGGTGCAGTCTATGAGCTTTGCGGTATTAACTTACGGCGGCCGTTTGGGACTGCGATTGGGGCATTGCCTGCCGTGTTTTACCTGTCCGTATGTAGGGAGCTGTTCCGGCCACTGCTACTTAATGGCACTACAGCGTTCTCAATGGGGTTTCCAGATATCCTTTGCTGAGGCCATAAGTGTTTGGGGGCTGCGGGCACTGGGGATGTTTGCTGGATTCTTTCTGTTAACAATAATTTTTTCCAAAGCTTGGTGCGGCTGGATTTGCCCTTTTGGGACACTTCAGGATTGGATTACTTTTTTAAGGAAAAAGCTGGGTATAAGGGAATCGCAATTTTCATGGACACTGCGGGACAGGTTAAAGCCTATTAAGTATATACTCCTTATTTTTCTAATAGTTATTCCTATTCTTATTGGGAATGCCGGACTCCATTCTGATTTTGGGCTTCCATTTTGCCAGATATGTCCGGCTAAAAAATTGATGCCTATTTTTGCAGGGAATTTCAGATATTTCGCGGTAGATATAAGCAATCCGATAACTGCCTTTATGTCCATAGTTTCTCTTATTCTAACTGCGTTTTTTTTTGTAGGAATGTTTTTTAAGGATCGTTTCTTTTGTCTGTTCTGTCCTCTTCTGGCACTGATCAGCCTTTTTGAGAAATTTGGATTCCTTGGGCTTGAAAAGAAAGTAGATGCTTGTACTGGCTGCGGAAACTGTCAACGAGTATGTCCTCTTAATATCAGGGAGGTGCATTTGGAAAAAAAGAAAAAGAATGTGCTTACCCAGGACTGTATACTCTGTTTGAGATGCGTGGAATCATGTCCACAGGCTAAGGTGCTTTCTCTTAAATTTTTCAAGAATACAATTTTTTCCTCTTCAAAAGATTATATTTCTAAACGTTTCATAAAAAAGAAAAGGGAAAATCTATGCAATTGAATAGTGCTGAAAGAAATAATTCAAAAGCGAAGCTGGCGCAAAAAATTAAAAAGGAAATTCAAGAAGAATATCACAGACAAGCTAGTTTTCTCAGAGAAAGGAGCGACTTTTGTCAAGAACTGGAATATTTTCTTGAAATTTTTTCTTTGCCTGTTTCCCCTCAGAAGGTTAAAAAAAGATTTAGCAGGCCTTTTGTTGGGATTTATTGTATTCAGGCACCATTGGAACTCTTTGACGCTTTGGGGTTTCATCCAATCCGTTTGTGCAGCGGCTCATTGGCGATACAAAGACTGTCATCTCCTTTTCTCCCTGCTTTAACGTGCCCGCTTATTAAATCTTGTGTTGGCGCTTTTTATCTGGATGAGTCTATCGAGAAATTGTGCGATATCCTGGTTGTGCCCACTACTTGTGACTGGAATACGAAATTGCCGGAGATGATCCAGGATAAGGCAATCCCGTTTTATATAATGGAGCTTCCCCATATCAAGGAAAGCGAAAGAGGCCAAAGCAGGTGGCTGGAGGAAATATATGAATTAAAACGGTTTCTTGAGCAGTGTGCGGGCAGAAGACTTAACCGCAGCCAGCTTCAAATTTCTGTAAATAAATATATGAAGGCCTGGCAGGCATTTGGGCGTTTGATTGAATTTAGGAGGAGAGGGCTTATTTGCGGTACCTGGAGTATTGTTTTGGCGAATGCCTTTATGATTGATGATGTTGAATCCTGGACAGATAAAGTTAATATAGTTCTCAAAAATTATGATAAACCAGAGGGAAACAGTAATCCAGGTGTATTTCTTGCAGGTTCTCCTGTTTTCTTTCCATATTTGAAAATTTCTGAATTAATTGAGGAAGCGGGAATGGACATTCTTGCTGATGAGTTATGCACCTCAGAGAGGCTCATCGCTAGTGTGATTTATGATGAGCCTTCAGAATACGGACTTCTTAAGGCTTTATCAGAGAGATATCATCTCTCCTGCAGTTGCCCTACTTACATAGATAATGACCGCCGTCTCAAGAATATCCTAAACACTATGCGCACCTATAATATAAAAGGAATAGTTTACCATTTACTTAAAGGTTGTCATCCCTATGATCTAGAAAGTTTTTATTTTGAAAAGGTAATCAAGGAAAACGGCTTTCGCTTTTTAAAAATAGAGACTGATTATTCCAGAGAAGACAGGCAAAATATTCTGGCCAGGCTGGAGGCATTTAGGGCAACACTTTGTTAAAAGGAGTTTTAAAAATATGATAACAGTTGGCATTGACTTAGGCACAGCAGCTATAAAGGTTGTCTTTATTGATCAGGGCAGCTTACTTTGGGCAAAGGCGCTTCCTACTCTGCCACAGCATATTAAGGTGTGCGAACAGCTTCTTAAAGAGGGAATGGAAACAGTTTCCCTTAAAAAAAAAGATATTGCCGGTGTTGCTGCAACAGGCTATGGCAAGCGCCTGTTTCCCGGTTCCATGAAGATAGTAGATGAAATTTCTGCCAATGCTGTTGGGGCTTACGTATTAAGTAAAGCAAGGGCAAGAACTATTATCAATATAGGCGGGCAGGATGTTAAGGTTATTAAAATATCTTGTGAGGGTAAAGTTGATGATTTTAAAATGAATGACAAGTGCGCGGCAGGAACAGGCAGGTTTTTTGAAATGGCGGGAAGAATATTGGATACTCCTGTTTGCGAATTTGGGGATTTGAGTTTTCAAAGTCTTTCACAGGTTTGCCTTAATAGCACGTGTGCTGTTTTCGCTGAAAGTGAAATAGTATCTCTTTTGTCTATGGGAAAGAGCAGAAATGATATTATCGCCGGGCTCCATAAATCAGTAGCCAGAAGAATATCCGAACTTACGGGCAGCCTATATTTAGAAGAAGCAATCTATTTAGATGGAGGTCCTGCGGTAAACAAAGGATTAACTTTGGCCATAAAAGAAGAGCTGATCAGGGATATTGACGTTTTGGAGCAGCCTCAATTTACAGTAGCTTTTGGCGCGGCAATAATTTTGTCAGAAGAAATGAGTGTTAAAGAATCAATCAAGGCGGAAAGGAGGTGAAAGGTTTGTATGGGTTTGTTTACGGCCCCTAAGGTTTTGTAGAAAAGGGGAAATAAGAAACAATAATTTAACATTTTGCTGGATAGGTAAAGGAAATGAAGGTATGATTCCTTCTGCTGCCCCGCAACGGTAATCTCTGTATTTTATAACAATAGACTCAAAACTATTACGTTTGAGTATACAAAGGAGCCCGGACGATTGCCTATCCTGGAAGTATTCTCGAGGGAGGAAAAAAGATGAAAAGGAAAATTTTTATTTTTATGATAGTATTGTTTTTGACAACTACGATTAATGGCTGGGCTGAAGAAGAAAAAGGATTTGGCACGAGCTATAATCTCGGAGAAGTAATTGTTTCTGCTACAAGGACACAAGAGTATCAGGCTGAGGTAGGAAGTTCTACCACTGTTATTACTTCTGGCGAAATAGAGAAAATAGGTAAGGTAACTGTAGCGGAGCTGCTGCGTAGTGTGCCTGGAGTCAGCGTTACTCAACAAGGGGGAGGGCTGGGAAGTTTTACGCAACTTTATCTTAGAGGCGGATCTCCTGGACATACTATGGTTATGATTGATGGAGTGGAAGTAAAATATTTAATGGAACACGACGGCGGTTTTTTTGATTTTGCTTACCTGACTACAGATAATATTGAAAGGATTGAAATCATCAGGGGGCCGCAAAGCACTCTTTATGGTTCTTCGGCTATGAGCGGTGTGATTAATATTATTACTAAGCAGGGTGAGGGTAAACCAGAGTTTAGCATTTCTGCTGACGCTGGCTCTCAGAATACCTTTCGGGAGATGCTTGGTTTGAGCGGGAGTA
Source organism: Candidatus Omnitrophota bacterium (assembly GCA_003645745.1). GTDB lineage: Bacteria > Omnitrophota > Gorgyraeia > B26-G9 > B26-G9 > B26-G9. The sequence goes on along the minus strand of QNCH01000048.1, from coordinate 4,065 downwards.
TAGAAAAAATAAATTATTCTTTTTCAATATCAAGAGTGGATTCTGACGGGATATCCAGTGCTGCTGACGGCGTTGAAAAAGATGGATGCGGGATTACTAATGTTTCAAGCCGTCTGGGCTTTACAGTGTTTGACGATAGTGAGCTAAGTTTAGTTTCGCGTTATACAGACGCTGAAAATGATCTAGATGATGGCGCAAATCAGGATGATCCTAATTGTAGTACTGCCAAGGAAATGTTCAGTTCTAAAATTCAGTTTGACCAGCCATTAGCTGATTGGTGGGAGTATAAAATATCTTTTTCGTTTTTGAACACAGAAAGAAATTATCAGGATTCTGCTGACAGTGTAGATACAACTGAAGACAGTGATAGCTGGTATAAAGGAGACATTAAAAAAATTGACTGGCAGCATAATTTTTTTCCTTTTGATTATGATACCATAACCTGCGGTTTTGACTACAAAGAGGAAAGAGGCTCGTCTTATTATCGTTCAGGAACCTGGGTAAGTAAGGTTAATCGGAAAAGCGTTGATAATCAAGGTTATTATTTACAAAATCAACTCAAACTCTGGGATGAATTCTTTACTACTGTTGGTGTTAGAATAGATGAGCACGAACTTTTTGGTACAGAAAATACCTATAAAATATCTTCTGCCTACATTATCCCGCTAATCGGAACCCGCTTTAAAGCTAATTGGGGAACAGGATTTAGGTCTCCTTCGGTATATCAACTTTACTCAAGTTATGGAGATATTAATCTAAAACCTGAAGAAAGTAAAAACTATGATTTTGGGTTTGAACAAAGTTTGTCTGAAAATAAAATATCTTTTGGCTTAACTTACTTTCATAATGATTTTAAACAGATGATTGGCTGGGATTGGAATACCTGGAAATATGCCAATATTGATCAGGTAGAAACAAAGGGAGTAGAAGTAGAAGCTTCTGTTAATTTTATCGAAAATTTAACACTAAGCGCGAACCATACATTCTTAGATACTGAGGATAAGACAACTGGTTTAGAATTGTCACGACGTCCAAAAAACAAAAGCAATCTCGCGATTAATTATGGGTTTTTAAATAAGGGGAATATTAATTTAAGTATAACTCATGTTGGCCATCGCTGGGGTGACACTGCGAATACTATAAAGATGAAATCTTATGACAAGGTTGATTTATCTGCTTCTTATGACCTGCGAGAAGATTTTCAGATTTATGGGCGGATTGGGAATCTTTTTGATAAAAAAGCACAGGAAGTTTATGGATATGCTACTCCAGAAGCATCTTTATCTGCTGGAGTTAGGGCAACGTTCTAAGGGGAAAAGAGCTATAAAATTTGCAGGGCAGGGAGATGCTTGTCTTTGCCCTGCGGCTGTGATGAAAAAGGAGATGTGAATGTTTGAATTTTTTCTAAAAGGCGGAATCATTATGTGGCTGATTCTATTGTGTTCGGTAATTTCGATTACCATTATTTTAGAACGTTTTTACTATTTCTTTCGTGCCAGGACGAAAATTCCAAATATATTGGCCAGGGTAAAGAAACTTTTGCAACAAGGAAAGGCCAATGAGGCCTTGAAGTTGTGCGAGAGCTCATCCGGGCCTATACCTCATATTTTAGGCATAGGAATTCACATTCGTAATCGGAGTTTAGAAGACAAGGAAAAGCTGATTTCCAGAGCTGGTTCCAAAATAATCCGCCAGTTTGATCAGAATTTAGGAGTGCTTGCGGTTATTGCTAACATTGCCCCTTTATTAGGGTTGTTAGGAACTGTAACTGGTATGATTAAGGCCTTTATGAAGATACAGCAGTTGTCTGGCAGGGTTGAGCCGTGTGTTTTAGCTGGAGGTATTTGGGAAGCTCTGATTACTACGGCTTTTGGCCTCTCTGTAGCCATACCAACTTTGGTTGCCTACCACTATTTTGAAGGCAGGGTAGATAATTTAAGCAGCAAAATGAAAGATATGTCAATGGAATTTTTAGACATATAGTAATCGGTGAATGAAGCGGGGATTCAATTATGGATTCCCGCTAAAAGATCGCGGAAATGACAAAAATGGGAAGATGACAAACGACGGGATACGCAATAAGATGCGGCCTCTCACTGTCATTCCCGCAATCTTTTAGCGGGAATCTACAAATCAAAGCTAATACGACGCTTCAGTCCTTAATTACGTTTGAATATAGATAAGGAATTCAAAATATGGAGTTTGAAAGAAGAAAAAGGGTGGGAACTGAGCTAAATATCGCGCCTTTGATTGATATAGTTTTTTTGCTTTTAATTTTCTTTATGCTTTCTTCGCATTTTGTTACTCAGCCTGGGATAAAAATTATTCTGCCTACTGCTGTTACCGGAAAATTATATTCAGATGATGAAATTTCTATTTTTATTGCTTCTGATCATAGGTTGTACTTAAACGAAGAAGAGGTGAATTTGGAGCGGTTACCTGATGAACTAAAATTGAAACTGGCTGAGGCAGAGAAGAAAACCGTAATTATCAAGGCTGATGAAAAAATAGATTTAGGTTTGGCTGTTAAAGTTATGGATATCGCCAAACAAGCAGAAGCAGAAGGGCTGGTTATTTCAACCAAGGCGGAAGAAGATGCAAGACCACAGAGCGATTAGAACCGCATTTTTGATTTCTTTGTTCGGGCATTGTTTTTTTTTGGGTATGCCTGGAATAAATATAATATTAGATCAGGATCAGCAGCCCGAAGATGTAGTAGTCAGGATAGAAATAGAAAAATTCCCGCTTTTGCCGGACATTAACGTGATGGGTGAAGAGAAGAAGTTAAAGGAGATAGACACACAAGAAAAACCGCAAGATCCTGACCTTGCAGGAGAAATCGAGGAACTAATCCCAGAAAACCCTGAGCAGTGTGAAGAGCTTGTCAAGGTAATAAATCCTCAGGATGAGGCTATACTTCGCTATCAGGATATGGTAAGAAGAAAAATACAGCAAGCCAGAAAATATCCGCGATGGGCAAAAAAACAAGAATATGAGGGAACTAGCTTTGTTGCCTTTACTTTACTTTCTAATGGCATGATAGAGGATGTCAGGATTGTTCATTCATCAGGATTTGATCTTCTTGATCAAGAAGCAATTTCTACAGTTAAAAGGGCATCTCCATTTAAGCCAATCCCGGAAAAGTTTAATCGTTCTACTCTTAAAATGAAATTAGCCATTGTATTTCAACTTCAATTAAAATAATTTTAAATGCGGGGATGCATCAAAAAAGTAGTTGCTGTCTGGATAATTGAAGATTATAATAAAATAAATAATCCTGTAGGGACAGCCCCGACGGGGGGGGCGAAGCAGGCATTGCCCTGTCCTCTAATAAAAATATGAAAAATAATGCATAAAAATCAAATTAAAAAAAATAAAAGATAAATATGAAAAGAAAATATTTTCTAAAGAAAATAGAGAACAAATATTATTAACCACAGAATGGAAAAATCGATTTACTGCTAAACCGGGGATATATACAATTTTTGAAAAACGAAAAATAATTTATATTGGAGAATCTGGTCATCTTTGCGGCCGTATGAACGATTTAAGAAAAACTGTAAATCATACTTTTCGTAGGACTGTTGGTTCTGTGCGATTCTCCAATATAGAAGGCTTTCAAAAGGCTACATCTAAAAAGAAATTCTGAAAAGCTTGTTGTTGAGTATATTTGTAGTTTAAAAATAGTTGTTTTACCTATTGAATTTGGAAGAAAAGAAATAGAAGAATATTTAATTTTAAAGGATCGGCCTTTGTGCAATACTAAAACAAAGCGTTACACCTGAATTTTTTAATGCTGCGCTTTTTAAAAATCAGGTGAGCTTTATGTATAATAGTCCCCATCATTAACCTCCTGTGGTTTTGGCTACTATTATACATCTTTTTTCTATCTTAACCACTGGTCTGAATTATGGGGACTATTATAATTTGTAGAACTCCTGAATTTAAAGACATATTATGCAAGAATTAAGAGTAAAATAAATGAAGCAGGCAGTCCTGCTCATAGTCCCAAGGTCATGTTGTGTCTGTGGATATATGCATATAGTCAAGGGATTAGCTCTGCCC
>QNCH01000237.1 GCA_003645745.1 Candidatus Omnitrophota bacterium | reverse complement strand
TAAATATAATTCGACCAAACAAATAAATACATTAAAAAATAATGGTATTAATAAAATATGGCAACGTAATTTTTATGACCATGTTATCGGCAACGATAAATCATTGCAAAACATCCGCGAATATATTGTAAATAATCCTGCAACATGGGAGAATGATGAACATAATCTAATTTATCAAAATAGTCAAAAAAATCGAATATATTTCTTTACGGAGCCATAAACTTAATATGGAAATAGATGCATATATAAATGAATTTTTGCATTATTTAATGCTTGAACGTGGTTTGTCTTCAAATACGATTAGCGCTTACCAGAGCGATTTAGACAAATTTGCTTTTTTTATAAAAGAAAATGGCTTGCCTGATTTATTGCATCTTAGGCAGGAGCATATCAGGGAATTTGTTTACAGCCTTAATCAAAATAATTTAAAAAAAAGTTCAATTGTTAGAAATATCTCAGCAATAAAGATGTTTTTTCGCTATTTAGTCACCTGGCAATATCTTTTTTCTAATCCAGCTGAGCTTTTAGAGTCTCCCAAAATTTGGAAATATCTGCCTGATATTTTATCAATTAAAGAAGTGGATAGCTTTTTGCGAGTAATCAGAAGTGATCAGGCAAAAAGTATACGTGACCGGGCATGTTTTGAGCTTATGTATGCAACTGGTATGCGTGTTTCTGAAATAATAAAATTAAGGCTTACCTGCCTTGACTTTAAAAACGAATTTTTGCGTTGTTTTGGCAAAGGGGAAAAAGAAAGAATTATTCCTTTATGCGGTATAGCAAAAAATGTATTAATTGAATATATTCAGGGAGCAAGGACAAAATTACTTCAAGGCAGTGCCTCTGAGTATGTTTTTGTCTCAAAATATAAGACTATGCTTTCTAGGCAGATGATCTGGAAATTGATCAAACATTACGCGTTATTAGCAGGCATAAATAAAACTGTATCTCCTCATACTTTAAGGCATTCTTTTGCTACGCACCTTTTAGAGCGCGGCGCTGATTTGCGTGTAGTACAGGAACTTTTAGGACATAGCAATATCGCGACAACCCAGATCTATACGCATTTAAATAAAAAAAAAATAAAGGAGATCCATAGAAAATTTTTGCCTCGCGGTTGACATAAAGATAGATTTGCAGTTTAATGATATATTCAAACGTAATAGGTTTGTAAAATTTAGGCGTTTTCCTGTGCCCTAGATTGGAACGGTCTGATTGAGCCAAACCTTAGGCGCAGCAAGCTGCGCCTAAGGATTTGCGAATGAAGAACGTTTCAATGGGGCGTCATAAAATTGCAAACCTATTATTTTTGAGTATATATTCGCCCCCTTAGCTTAAAGGATAAAGCACTGGCCTCCGGAGCCTGGGATGTGAGTTCGATTCTCGCAGGGGGCACCATAGAGCAGAAGTGTATAATGAGAAATGTGTTGCCTGAGATTAAGAATATAAATTTAAAATTAGAAAGGGTGTTATCTGCAAAAAATTATGCTTTAATAAAAAAAATTGGCAGAATTGCTGATAAATATAGCCTTGATGCTTATCTAATTGGCGGGTTTGTGCGTGATTTAATGCTTGGTGTTGATTTGGGGATAGATTTTGATATTTTAATTGAGCCGTATAGCGCGGAATTTATCAAAGATTTGACAAACCAACTAAACGCGCAAGTAAAATTTTATCCTTTGTTTAAAACCGCAAAGTTGAAATTGCCTGAAGGCATAGTTGTTGATATTGCGGCAGCAAGAACAGAAACTTATAAATTCCCCGCAGCTTTGCCTATAGTAAAACTTAGTTCTTTAAAAAATGATTTGTTGCGCAGGGATTTTATCATCAATACATTGGCTTTAAAGTTAAATAAAAAAGGATTTGGCGATTTAATTGATTTTTTAAACGCGGGTAAATATATTAAAGAAAAAAAAATCAGAGTATTGCATGAATTAAGCTTTATTGATGATCCTACGAGAATATTCAGAGCCATAAGATTTGAACAGAGATTGAATCTTCAGATAGATAAATACACGCAAAACTTGCTTAAACAAGCTTTAGACGCGGGAATGTTGGATAGACTTGACGCTTTTAGAAAAACAAATGAGCTGATTTTTTTATTAGCAGAACCTAATGCATTAAAAATAATTATTCGACTTTCAGATTTAGTTGGCTTTAATTTTATAAATAGTCAATTGATTTGTAATCCTAAAATGCTTAAAGGTTTGCAAGCTGTAGAAAAAATTTTAAACGTATATAGAAAAAGTTGTTTAAGTTTTAAGGTTGAGTTATGGATTGTTTATCTTTTGGGTATTTTAGATCCATTGCCGCTTAAAGATGCTGAAAAAACTCTTAAGGTTTTTAAGTTTAAGCTTAAAGTAAAAAAATGTTTATTATTTTGCAGGAGTAATTTAAACAAAATAGATATTTCCAGGCAGATGAGTATAAGGAAATTTAGGGATATATTGGAAAAATTTAGTTTTGTTGATATTGAAGCGATTTTATTTTTAATGTCTAAGAGTGAAACTAAGATTGATAAAAATTAAATATATTTGTTGGAGAATTGAGAAAATGAGCCAGAGACAGCAAAGAGTCGCAGAAAGAATAAAAGAAGAAGTAGGTGAAATTATTTGTAAGAAGATAAAAGATCCGCGAATAGGTTTTGTTAC
>QNCH01000236.1 GCA_003645745.1 Candidatus Omnitrophota bacterium | reverse complement strand
TTTTAACATAATTTTATTATATACTCAAACGTAATAGGTTTGTAAAATTTAGGCGTTTCCCTGTGCCCTAGATTGGAACGTTCTAACTTAATCCAAACCTTAGGCGCAGCTCGCTGCTCCTAAGGTTTAGCGAATGAAGAACGTTTCAAGATGCGGCGTGAGTGGGACATCATAAAATTGCAAACCTATTACGTTTGAGTATAACACAGCCATAAGATACTGAGCAAGCAATTTTATCCACGTTGTCAAGGAAAAATATAAATGTCACATTTTAACCATTTAACTAAAGAGTCAATCATTTTTTTGTGTAAACAGTTTTGTTACTCATAATGTTTCAGGGAACCTTTCTTCAAAAATAATTGCAAATTGATTAAGCGCTTGTTTCCAATGCTGAATAGGCAGAGACCATTTTTTAGCTGCATTTTGCATTGCAAGATAAAGTAATTTTAAGGCTGCTTTATCATTAGAAAATGATCCTCTGGTTTTGATTATACTCAAACGTAATAGGTTTGTAAAATTTAGGCGTTTCTCTGTGCTGTAGGTTGGAACGTTCTAACTTAAGTCAAACCGCAGGCGCAGCTTGCTGCGTTGAGGATTTGCGAATGAAGAACGTTTCAAGATGCAGTGCAGGGGAATGTCATAAAATTACAAACCAATTACGTTTGAGTATAGTACCCCAGTTCTCTCAGAAACTGTGAAATAATTATTGTTTTGCGCCTGTTCACCTTTATCTCTCTTCGGAAAAAAACGCGAAAAGGGCATAATAAAAAAATTTTTCACAGTTTCTCACTGATTATTAAACACATTTTTAAATGCCTGACAAAAATTTATTTTTGCCTGAGCAAAAGGGACTTTTTTACCTAAAATATTTTCTACACTGGTAATTTTTTTATCTTTAATCCCGCAAGGAACAATTAATGAAAAAAAATCAAGGTTACAATTAACATTTAAACTCAAACCATAACAACTCACCCATCTGCTTATACTTATGCCAATAAATCCTATTTTTTGATCATTTACCCAGGCACCTGAAAAGCCTTTTATGGTTTGTCCGAATATTTTGTAAATAGACAAATATTCTAACATTACTTGTTCCAATTTACGAATAAACAAATGAATGTCTTTGCCCCAAATACGTAAATCAAAAATTGGGTACGCGACAATCTGTCCAGGCAAATGAATTGTTACTTCTCCGCCGCGGCTTGCTTTAATAATTTTTATTTTTTTTTGTTTCAAATATTCAGGGTGAGCCAGAATATGCGCATAATCAGCACTGCGGCCCAAGGTAATTACCGGGGCATATTCCATTAAAAGCAATGTATCGCGAATAATACCTGTCTGCCTTTTTTGCTGAAACTGTTTTTGCAATAACAAACTTTGCTCATAATCAGTAATGCCTAAATCAATAATCTCAAAATTCATAAAATATAATATTTCCCTTGTCAAGACCAAAGTTAAAGAATTTGTAATTGGTGAATGAAGCGTGGTTTCAGTTATGGATTCCCGCTAAAAGCATTGCGGGAATGACAAACGACAGGATACACAATAAGATGCTCCCTCTCACTGTCATTCCCGCAATCTTTTAGCGGGAATCTACTTTAAAAATTTGAATATATTAAAATGATAAGTTTATGTCCCCCCCCCCGCTTCAGTCACCGTTTACAGGAATTTTAAGGGGGGACATTTAATTCTTAGAAAAGACAAATTTAATCTCAGTTTTTTAAAGAGTCAATCATTTTTTTGTGTAAACAGTTTTGTTACTCATAATGTTTCAGGGAACCTTTCCTCAAAAATAATCGCAAATTGATTAAGCGCTTATTTCCAATGCTGGATAGGCAGAGACCATTTTTTAACCGCATTTTAATTATACTCAAACGCAATTGGTTTGTAAAATTTAGGTGTTTACCTGTGCCCTAGGTCAGAACGTTCCAATATGCAGTGCGGGGGAATGTCATAAAATTACAAACCAATTACGTTTTTTAGAGATAAAAAATCCCGATAGAGGTAACTCTATCGGGATTAAGGACTGTAAATAAATAAGTATTACATTGACAGTCCCTTAAATTAACCCCCAGCGACTTCCTACTCTCCCACATCGTTACCGGTGCAGTACCATCGGCCTCAAAAGGCTTAACTTCCGTATTCGGAATGGGAACGGGTGTTACCCTTTTAGTATTACCACTGGGGAAACTTATAATTATAATAATTGTACAGCCAAAAAATATAGCGGATTACTTTATATAATAATAAAGACAAAGTGATCAAGGCTCACGGCAGATTAGTACTTTTCAGCTAAACACATTACTGTGCTTACACTTAAAGCCTATCAACCTCGTAGTCTTCAAGGTGCCTTTAGTCCCGCTAAGCGGGAGGGATATCTAGTCTTGAAGTAAGCTTGGCGCTTAGATGCTTTCAGCGCTTATCTTTTCCGAATGTAGCTACCCAGCCTTTGCCACTGGCGTGACAACTGGAACACTAGAGATTCGTCTGCTCCGGTCCTCTCGTACTAGGAACAGATCTCCTCAAATATCCTACGCCCACGATGGATAGAGACCGAACTGTCTCGCGACGTTCTGAACCCAGCTCGCGTACCACTTTAACCGGCGAACAGCCGGACCCTTGGGACCTTCTTCAGCCCCAGGATGCGACGAGCCGACATCGAGGTG
>QNCH01000047.1 GCA_003645745.1 Candidatus Omnitrophota bacterium | reverse complement strand
GGAAAACCCCGCTTTAGTCAGAAGCTGTGAAATAATTACCGTTTTGCGCCTGTTCACCTTTATGCCTCGTCGGAGAAAAAACGTGAAAATGTAAAAAGGGGGTATTGTTTCACAGCTTCTCACCGATTACTTTTCAATAGCCTTAAATTGGGTTTCGTGTTAAAATAGTTATTATGCTAAAACAAAAACACAATGTTTTAATTTTTATTTTTTGCTTTTTTTTGCCCTTTTTTATGCTCAGTGGGTGCAAAACAACACAGAAGCACTGTTATAATCGTGTAAAAGTAAGGCAAAAAAAATATGTGCCTTTGCTGCAGGTTTGCGCTAAACATAATTTGTCATGGGACTGGGATGGGTTTGCAAAAGTTGTTACAGTAAAAAATTTTAACACTGAAGTAAGATTTTGCCCAGGCAGCGCGTTAGTTTCAGTGAATGGGAAAATTTATAATCTTAGTATTCCAATAAAAATTCAAAAAAATAGTTTTGTTGTTCCAGCTAATTTTGATGCTTTTTTTGCCAAAACTGTTAAATCAACAGAATCCTGGCAAAAGTTAAGAAAAAAAAATACTTTAAAGCGCATTGTCATTGATCCTGGGCATGGAGGCAAAGATCCAGGAGGAATCGGCGTAAAAAATATATATGAAAAAAATGTTGTTTTAGATGTATCACGGCGCTTAAAAAAAGTATTGCTTAAAGAAGGCATAGATGTAATTTTAACCAGGGACACAGATATTTTTTACAGTTTAATGCAGCGTTCAGTTATTGCTAATCAGGCAGAGGCTGATTTTTTTGTTAGTGTGCATGCTAATATTGCCCGGACTAGTTCAGTACATGGTTTTGAGGTTTTTTATCTGTCAAACGAATATGATAATTTTACCAAAGCAGTTAAAATAAAAGATAACATTGTGCGCAAAATTGAAAAACAAAAAAATTATCAATATTCCGCTGATTTGAATACAGTGATTTGGGATATGGTGCTGGCAGAAAATAGGATTGAATCAATTGAAATGGCTAAGACAATTTCTCTGACATTAAAAAAAATGTTAAACCTGAAAACTCGTTATATTCGGGGCAAAAAATTTGCCGTGCTGAAGAACACAAATATTCCTGCTGTTTTATTGGAACTTGGTTTTTTGTCAAATTATAATGAGGCTGCTAAGTTGAGCAATCCTTATTATCGCCAGATGCTCGCGGAAGCAATTGCTGCCGGGATTATGCGTTATAAGCACAAGTATGAATTAACCAATGGATTTACAATATAGATGAAAAAAAATACAATGCCTGTGGGAATTTTTGATTCTGGGGTAGGAGGTTTAAGTGTTGTTAAGGAGTTTATGCGTATTTTGCCTGAAGAAGATCTGGTTTATTTCGGCGATACTGCGCGTGTGCCTTATGGCACAAAGTCAAAATCCGCGATTGTGCGTTTTTCAATAAATAATATTCTTTTCTTATTAAAACATAATGTTAAATTAATTATCGCGGCTTGCAATACAGTATCAAGTGTTGCTCTCGATACTTTGCAGGGTAGTTTTAAAGTGCCTGTTTTAGGTGTAATTAATTCAGGAGTGCAGCAAGCATTGCGTTTAACAAAAAATGAAAAAATTGGAGTTATCGGCACTAAAGCTACAATTAAAAGCAATGCTTACACACAGCATATTAAACGCTTTTCAGCAGACACTCAGGTTTACAGCGCGGAGTGCGCTTTATTTGTGCCTTTAGTGGAACAGGGTTGGTTGAACAACGCGGTTACTAAACAAATTGTAAATATATATCTTACTCCTTTAAAGAAAAAAGGCATAGATACCCTTATTTTAGGCTGTACTCATTATCCTTTGCTTAAAACTGTAATCAAGCAGGAGTTGGGTAATAGAGTGGCTTTGGTAGATTCTGCTAAGCAAGTTGCCCTGCAGGCGAAGCGTGTACTTAAAGAGAATAATTTGCTAAACAAAGGAAAAGCAAAAGCAACGCTTAGCTGTTATGTTAGCGATGAATCTGAAGCGTTTAAATCTATTGCCAGACAATTTTTAGGTTTTGATATTGGGCGTGTAGTAAAATGTGATGTTTAAATGCTGAAATCTTCGCAGGAGAACGTTTTAAGATATAGTGTGAGGGGAATAATTATAAACCAATTACGTTTGAGTATAATATGAAGGGTAAGGTTTTTGATGTTTGAGATTAGTGTGAAATTGGATTTTAGCGCGGCGCATAATTTACGTAATTATAAAGGGAAATGTGAAAATTTACATGGGCATAATTGGCATGTCCGGGCAATTTTTGGTGCAAGCCAGTTGAATGCGATTGGTATGGTTATGGATTTTAAAGTCGCAAACAAGCTTCTTGCTCAAGCAGTAAAAACTTTAGACCATTGTTACTTAAATAATGACGTAGAATATTTTCAAAAAATTAATCCTACTTCTGAAAATATTGCGAAGTTTATTTTTCAGTTTTTAAGCAAAAAACTTAAAAGAAATGTATGTAATGTGGTTAATGTATGTGTGTGGGAAACAGGACAAAACTACGCTAAGTATTATGAAGATTAAGAGTCAGCGAATAAACAAGAAAAAAGCAGTGGTTTTGTTTTCAGGAGGCTTAGATTCTACAACTGTACTTTACTTTGCTCAAAGCAAAGGTTATGAAACTTTTTGCCTGACGTTTGATTATGGGCAGCGCCACAAAAAAGAGATTAAAAGAGCAGAAGAAATCGCGCGTAAATGCCGCAGCCTATGGCAAGTAATTAAATTTAGCCTGCCATGGAAAGGATCCAGCTTAATAGATACTAATCAGGTTATTCCTGAAAATAGAGATATAGATTCAGGTATTCCTTCTACGTATGTTCCATGCCGTAACATTATTTTTTTAAGTTTTGCTGCTTCCTTTGCGGAGAGTATTGGCGCTCAAACAATTTTTATTGGCGCTAATCAAATTGATTATTCAGGCTATCCTGATTGCAATGACGAATTTTTGAAAGCTTTTGAGAATGCTTTGCGCAAAGGCACTAAATTTTGTATAGCAGGTAAAAAAATGTTTATTGCCGCTCCTTTAATCCACAAAAATAAAGCACAAATAATTAAATTAGGAATTAAACTTAAAGTTCCTTTTGCTTTAACCTGGTCGTGTTATCAAGGAGGCAGCGAACCCTGCGGAGTATGCGATAGCTGCAGGCTGAGGGCAAAGGGTTTTGCTCAGGCAAAAGTAAAAGAGCCTAAAAAAAAGATTAATAATGCTTAAAGCAAAAGTAGCGGAAATTTTTTTTAGTTTTCAGGGCGAAGGCCCTTATGTTGGGGTTGGCCAGGTTTTTGTCAGGTTCGCGGGCTGTAATATTCAATGCGTTTATTGTGATACTCAGATTAACGCGTTTAAATCGTATACTGTGGGGCAGTTAGCAAAAAAGGTCGCACGTTTAGCTCATATGCATAATGCCGCGCAAATTACTTTAACCGGTGGCGAGCCTTTATTGCAGGTTGACTTTATTGAGCTGTTTTTACAGCGAGTTGAGCTTAAGAATTGCTTTGTTTATCTTGAAACAAATGGTATATTATATAATGCTTTTGCAAAAATAAAACAATATATAGACATTGTGGCATTAGATTTTAAATTGCAGACAAGTGCGAAAGCAGGTGTTTTTTGGCCTGAGCATAAAAAATTTTTAAAATTATGCGCACATAGGCAATGTTTTGTTAAAATAGTGATTAGTTTAAGCACAAGTTTTTCTGATTTTAAAAAAGCTGTGGATTTAGTAAATTTGGTTAAACAGAGAATAATTTTTGTAATTCAGCCAAATAGTTTTGAACTTGGTGCGCGGCTAATGCATAAAATAACGCGTTTTAGCATTTTTGCAAGTAAACAATTACCTGACGTGCGAGTAATACCTCAAGTGCATAAAATTTTAGGGGTGCAGTAATGGAAGAATCGAAGAAGCAAAGTAGTTATGAAAATTTGCAGGCTCAAATAAGAGATTATCAGTTTCCCGAGATAGAAGTCTGGACTAATTTATATTCAGATAAAGATTATTGGATAGAACTCGAAGTGCCTGAATTTACCTGTATTTGCCCAAAAACTGGGCTGCCTGATTTTGCGAAAATTAAAATTAAATATCAACCAGATCTGGTTTGTATTGAGCTGAAATCTTTTAAATATTATATTAACGCGTATCGTAATATAGGGATATTCCATGAGAACGCGGCAAATAAAATGTTATCTGATTTTGTTAAAGCCTGCAGGCCGCGTCAGGTAAAACTATGTGCTGAATTTAATTTACGCGGAGGCATAAAAACTACCGTTACTGCTGAATATGTAAAAAAATGCGAAAAGTAAGCGTTAAGATAATTGAAGATAAAGTTAAATCCCTTTCAATTAAGGTTAATACGCACCTGAGGCCTGATGTACTCAGCGCGTTAAAAAAAGCTTTGCGGCTTGAAACAAAAACACTGGCACGTAAAGCATTAAACGCGATTATTAAAAATGCGGAAATTGCTCAAGAAAAATCTATTGCGATTTGTCAGGATACAGGATTGCCCGTTGTTTTTTTAGAATTAGGAGCGGAAGTTTATATAGGTCAAAATATTACTGAAATCATTATAAACTCTGTGGCGCAGGCTTATCGGCAAGGTTGTTTAAGGGCATCTCTGCAAAGGGACCCTATCCTCAGGCAGTATAAACCTGAATATAAGCCGGCGATAGTGCATACAGATATTGTAAATGGGGGAAAAATAAAGATTAGTCTTTTGCCTAAAGGGTTTGGCTCTGAGAATAAAGCACAAGTAAAGATGTTTAATCCCACAAGCTCCTGGGATGAGATCTCCGATTTTATTGTGCAAAGCGTGGCACTTGCAGGGGCAAGCGCGTGTCCTCCTTATATTATTGGCATTGGTATTGGGGGAACTCAGGATTTTGCCTGTCTTTTAGCCAAAAAAGCATTGCTGTTGCCTATAGATAAAAAATCAAACGCAAAAATTGCGGCAATGGAAACAAATTTGTTGCAGAGAATAAATAAATTGAAAATTGGGGCAATGGGGCTGGGCGGAAAAATCACTTGTTTAGGCATAAAGATATTAACACACCCAACACATATCGCGGGCTTGCCTGCGGCAGTAAATATAAGCTGCCATGCTTTGCGTTCAGGAAGCGTGGTTATTTAATGGAAAAGGTTATCCGGCATTTAACAAAAGATGTAATTAAAGTTTTAAAAGCAGGGGATTTTATTCTATTTAGCGGTATCTTATATACAGCAAGGGACCAGGCGCATAAAAAGCTCCTGGATTTAATTAAAGCAAAAAAGCCGTTGCCTTTTGATTTAAAAGACAAGGTAATTTATTATTGCGGGCCTACTCCAGCGCTGCATGGGCAAGTGGTTGGCGCTTGCGGCCCAACAACTTCCAGCCGTATGGATAGTTTTACCCCTCAGCTTTTAAGCAAGGGGATACTTGCTATGATTGGCAAAGGACAGCGCTGCGCAGAGGTGATTGCTGCAATAAAAAAATATCAGGCAGTTTATTTTTCTACTTATGCTGGCTGCGGCGCGCTTTTAAGCCAATGTGTGAAAAGTAAAAAGTTAATTTGTTTTGCTGAGTTAGGCACAGAAGCGGTTTTTGCTTTTGAAGTTGAGAAATTTCCATTAATTACAGCAATTGACGCGCAAGGAGGAACAATTTATGAATAGGGCTAATAAAAGAAATTTTGATGTTCTGCGCCCAGTAAAAATTTCTACAGATTTTATAAAATACGCGGAAGGTTCTTGTTTAGTCGAATTTGGTGATACTCATGTAGTGTGTACCGCATCTATAGACAATAAAGTGCCGCCTTTTTTAAAAGATAAAGGGACAGGCTGGATTACTGCTGAATATGGAATGCTTCCAAGATCGTGTAAAACCAGAATTAACCGTGAAGCTATTGTTGGAAAACCCAGCGGCCGCACACAGGAAATTCAAAGGCTTGTCGGCCGTTCTTTGCGTTCAGTTGTTGATTTGTCTAAATTAGGCGAAAAAACTTTGCGTATTGATTGTGATGTGCTGCAGGCAGATGGAGGTACGCGCACAGCTGCGATTACAGGTGGTTTTGTCGCTCTGGTTTCCGCTTTAGCTGGATTACACGCAAAGGGCGCGATTAAAGTTATTCCAGTGCGTACAATTGCTGCAGCAATAAGTGTGGGCATTGTGAATGGACAGGCAATGTTAGATTTAGATTTTCAGGAAGATTCTCATTGTGACGTGGATATGAATGTAGTGATGAATTCTCAAGGTAAGTTTATAGAATTGCAGGGCACTGCGGAGAAAAATTCTTTTTCCAATGAACAATTAATAGATTTGCTTAAGCTGGCTAAAAAAGGCATACTTGAGTTGATTAAATTGCAGACACAGGTTTTGCCTGAGCTTGATCTCGTTGGGTTCAGGTAGGCGAGTTAACGGTACGGGCATGCCCGTACCCTATAGAATAATTTTGATAATCGTAACGAATAATAATTATCAATAATCCATGGACAAGGCACGCTCTGTCCTTTAATAAAGACTAATATGAAAATAGTTATTTCAACACGTAATAAAAATAAATTTAAGGAAATCAGCAGAATTTTAAAAGGCCCTCAGATCGAGCTGGCCAGCTTAGATAATTTTACTGATTTGCCGTTAGTAGTAGAAGACCGTGATAGTTTTGCTGATAACGCGGCAAAAAAAGCTTTGACTATTGCGAAAATCGTAAACAACTTAACTGTCGCGGATGATTCAGGGCTTATGGTGGACGCGTTGTCAGGCGAACCAGGTGTTTATTCCGCAAGGTTTTCCGGGCAAAACGCTACATATGCCAGTAATAACAAAAAATTACTTGAGCTTTTAAAAGATGTGCCTTTTAATAAAAGAACCGCGCAATTTGTCTGTTGTGTGGCTATAGCGGATGCGCGCGGGGTAATTAGTATTGTGCGGGGAACGTATGAAGGCATAATTAGCACAGAATTGAAAGGGGAAAATGGCTTTGGCTATGACCCTTTATTTATTGCCCCAGATTTTCAACAAACATTCGCACAGCTTTCAGCAGAGGTAAAAAATCGGATCAGCCATAGGGCAAAAGCATTTATCAAAGCGAAAAAGATAATTTTAGATTATATCTCGCAACGTAGGGGCGGGGGGCTTCCCGCCCGGGAATATCGTTAATAACAAAAATTAATAATGAAGGGTTTGCCGATTGTGATAAAGATGATATGAAATTATATTTACGCTTGCTTTCATTTATTAAGCCGCATAAATCAATACTATTTCTGTCGATTTTTTTTCTGGTATTTGCAGCTCTTTTTGACAGCGCTTCATTAAGTGTGCTTGTGCCATTAAGTGATAATGTGTTAGGACAACATCAAATTGTTATTAACCGCGAACTGCCCGCATTTTTAACACATCTAATTAACCGTATTAATCAAGTCCCCGCATTAACTATGCTCTATTTTGTTTCAATTACGATGCTCATACTTTTTCTGTTTAAAAGCATTTTTATTTTTTGCCGTACATATTTTGTGACAAAATTAAGCCAATTAGTAGTGCGTGACATTAGAAACGCACTTTATCGCAAAGTTCAGGCATTTTCTTTGGATTATTTTACAGAAACAGCGATAGGCTCTTTAGTTTCCAGGATTACCTATGATGTGCAAATAATTAAAGGCACGATCTCTGTAGGCTTAACAGATATGGTTTATCAGTTATTAATGTTTATATTTTTAAATATAATTGTTTTTTATATTAATTGGAAAGGGGCATTGCTTGTTATCTGCATCTTAACCATAGTTGTTTATCCAGTGATCAGGGTTGGCAAGATGATCAAAAAAATAAGTACGCAAGTGCAGAATAAAATGGCTGGATTAAACAATCGGTTGTTTGAAACAATCTCTGGGATTAAAATTGTAAAAGCTTTTTCTCAGGAGAACGCAGAAATAAAAAAAGTAGCAGAGCAAAATTTTTCTTTTTACAAAAGTATAATGAAAATGCAAAAACGCGTGATTGCTTTAGGCCCTTTTGTTGAGATGATCGGCGCTTGCGGCGGGATTTTAGTGCTTTTTTTTGGCGGGCAGGAAGTGATCAGCGGAAGAATGTCTTTAGGTGTCTTTATTTTTTTTATGAGCGCGTTAATGTCTTTAATCAGGCCGTGCCGCAGGCTGAGTGAAGTGCATAGCATTAATCAGCAGGGCTTAGCTGCAGCAAAAAGAATATTTGAAATACTTGACGCTCCGATAAAAGTAATGGAAAAAAAAGATGCGATAGAATTACCTTTACTTAAAAAAAATATTTGCTTTGAAAATATAAACTTTGCTTATAAAGATAAACTGGTAATCAAAGATTTAAATTTAGAAATAAAAAAAGGCGAAGCCATTGCTTTAGTGGGGGCAAGCGGCTCAGGAAAAACAACATTAGTCAATTTAGTTGCGCGTTTTTACGATCCAACAAAAGGCGCGATTAAAATAGACGGCTTTAATTTAAAGGATATACAAATTAAGTCTTTAAGGCAGCAAATAGGCATAGTCAGCCAGGATCTTTTTCTTTTTAATGATAGTGTGCGTAATAATATTGCTTACAGCAGGCAGGATGCGGACATTAGCGAAGTAATTAATGCCGCGAAAATTGCTTTAGCAGATGAATTTATCAGGAATTTACCGCAAGGTTATGATACATATATCGGAGATATGGGGATGAAACTATCTGGCGGGCAAAAACAAAGGTTATCTATTGCCAGGGCAGTGCTGAATAATCCGCCAATTTTAATTTTAGACGAAGCAACTTCTCAGCTAGACGCGGAATCAACTATGATCGTGCAAAAAGCATTAGATACTTTAATGATAAACCGCACTGCAATTGTAATCGCTCACCGCCTTTCAACTGTAAAAAAAGCCAACAAAATTATTGTCTTAGACAAAGGCAGAATTGTTGAAACAGGCACGCATAACCAGCTTTTAAAAGCAGCAGGAATTTATAAAAAACTTTTTGACTTAGAATTTATGGTGTAGGCGTTGTGTTGTTTTTATTCGCGCCTACGGGGAGCCCCCCCTGCCCAAAAAAATATTATCCCACTCAATTTGTAAAAACATTTATAATGATATATGCTTAATATACACTCAAATCTATTACGTTTGAGTATAACAATGATTTAATTTTTATCTGTAGGGACAGGTTGTGACCTGTCCGTTTATTAATAATTAAGATTCTCTTTATAAATACAACACAGAAAAACAAATATGTTTAAAATAATTTCAATAATCTTAATCTGGGCTTTTATTTCTCCGGTAACAACATTTTCAGGGAAAAATAATTTGGGCATGCCTGTTACGCAATGCCGCACGAACACGCTTTCGCCGCATCTGAGCTTGAGCAGGGAATCTGTGCAATCTGCAATTAGCGAATATATTAGCGCGATAAGTAAAAGCATGGCGCAGGAAATTCCTGTTTAACCCATAGATTTAATTGGCGGGAAATTTTT
>QNCH01000046.1 GCA_003645745.1 Candidatus Omnitrophota bacterium | reverse complement strand
TCAGGCAGGGAATCTATAACAAAATAAACTCCCAGAGACTGTAGCCATGAGTTTATTCCTTATTTATTACTGGGAGGGTGAGAAATTATTTACTGTTTCTATTTAAAAAATAAAAATAGACACGGCTTTCGCAAGTGTGACCAGGAGAAGCAAAATTGTTTTACCCTATCGAAATTTCAAATGACTTAAATTAATTATCGATGTCAAGTATTTTTTTTAAGGCTGTCAAGGCAAAATGAAAATGTCCTATTTTGCTAAAAATAGGACATTTTCATTTTGCCTTGACACTGCTCTCTCGTGCATTGACAAACAAATATACATTTGTTATAGTTTGTAATAGTTGGTAAACTGGATGTTTTATAAATAAAATGAAAATTTCTGGTTAGTTTAATTCGTGGAATAAGAGACTGAAAAAAATGTTGATTAAACTTATTATTTTGTTTGTCTGTTCATTAGCTGTAACTTATTTTTTTATGCCGTTTTCTATATTATTTGCGCAAAATAAAGGGTTAGTTACTATCCCCAGTCAGGAAAAAATTGACCAGCGTAAAATTTCTTATTTAGGGGGAGCGGTGATCTGCTGTGTATTTTTAACGTTTAGTGTATTGGCCCGGTTTTTTGATCTTTTTTATCTTGGCTTTAGCAGTACTAAATTTTTTATTTTTATTTTTTGCGCGGCAATTATCGCTGGTTTTGGTTTATATGATGATTTAAAAGAATGCGGCCCTTTTGTTAAATTAGCCCAGCAAATTTTTGGCGCATTAATTTTATCATTATTTGTCTTACAAACTGAGATATCCTGGTTGAATAATTCATTTAATGTTTTGCTTAGTGTTCTATGCATAGTTATTTTGATTAATGCTTTTAATTTGCTTGATATTGTTGACGGATTAGCCGGAGGAATTTCTCTGATTAATATGATCAGTTTTTTTATTCTTGGAATTCTCACAGGAAATTATTTTGTGGTTTTACTTACGGTTATTTTATCTGCGGTATTATTAGCTTTTTTGTATTATAATTTGCCTCCGGCAAAAATAATTATGGGTGATACTGGCAGCCAATTTTTAGGCTTTATACAGGTTGTAATTGCACTTTCGCTTTGTTTCTCACATTCAGCGCGTCAGGTGAGTATAATTGTTCCTTTACTGGTTTTATCTCTGCCGCTTTTTGACTTGCTTTTTGTTGTTTTAATGCGTATGCAGCAAAAAAAATCAATCTTCTTAAAAAGTAATGACCATTTTGTTTTAAGAATGTTAAAAACAGGAATATGCACTGGTGATATTTTAAAACTTATGTTTACTATTTCTATTTGTACAAATTTTTCTGCGTTATTAGCCTATTATTTCTCTAATATTAGCGGAATAATAATTTTCTTTGTTCCCATTTTAGCGTTTTTACTATTTAGCGTTAAGTTAAGCAAGCTGGAAGTGGATTAATGCAAAAAGTTGTAATTTTAGGAGCCGGCTTAGCAGGTTTAAGCGCTGCGTATCATCTACAGGGCAATTGTGTTGTTTATGAACAAAGTACTGCTCCTGGGGGGCTTGCCAGGTCATTTGCGCGGGATAAATTCATTTTTGACTGTAGCGGCCATCTTCTACATTTTAAAACAGAATATGCGCAAAATCTAATCAAGCAGCTAATGCCTGAACAGTTAATTCCTCATAACCGTAATGCATGGATTTTGTCTCATAATGTCTATACACAATATCCGTTCCAGGCAAATACTTTTGGGCTGCCTTCTGGAATTATTAAAAAATGTATTTTAGGTATGTTAAAAATAAGATTAAGTAAAAGCAAAAAACACAGCTTGAACTTAAAGGATTGGATGGTTGAAAATTTTGGAACAGGAATAACAAAGTATTTTATGTATCCGTATAATCAAAAATTTTGGACAATAGCACCTGAAAATCTTGTTTTTGACTGGACAAAAGATTACGTACCATTAGTTGACGTTAAAGAAGTTGTAAGTGGGGCATTTACATTAAAAACAAAAGCTCTTGGGTATAATAGCTGTTTTTGGTATCCTAAAACAGGCGGTATTGAAAAGATTGCGCAGGCTTTTGCTGGACAGATTCAAAATATAAAATTTACGCATAAAGTGTCTGGTATAGACATTAATAAAAAGAAAATATATTTTGAAAATGAAAAAAGTACTAATTTTACGCAGCTTATTTCCAGTATCCCAATGATAGAATTAAAAAAAATAATTATTAATGATCTGCCTGCAAGGGTTAAAGAAGCTTTTTCAAAATTAAAATATATCTCTGTATTTAACTTGAATTTAGGCATTAACCGTAAAAATATTTCAGATAAACATTGGATCTATTTTCCAGAGGATAAATTTTGTTTTTTTCGTGTAGGATTTCCTTCAAATTTTTCTGATGCAGTTGCGCCGCAAGGGCAAAGTTCTCTTTATGCTGAAATATCTTATTCAAAATTTAAGCCGTTAAATAAAAAACAGGCAGTAAAAAAAATATGCCATGATTTAGTTAAATCTGAAATTTTAAAAATAGAAGATCAAATTTTAAGTGTGCAGGTTAATGATATAAAGTATGCTTATGTTATTTATGATTTTAATTATCATCAAAGTTTAAAAGTGATTAATGAATTTTTATTAAACCAAAGTATTTACCCTGCGGGAAGGTTCGGCCGCTGGAAATATATGTCTATGGAAGATACAATCGTTGATGGCAAATATATAAGCGATTATGTGAAGGAGATATGAATTATTTAAAAAACATTTATAATTACCGGCATCTTATTTTAACTTTAGCAGGCAAGGAGATAAAAATCAAATATAAATCTGCTTTGTTAGGCTGGTTATGGTCAATCTTGCAGCCATTGCTGTTAATGCTTATTTTCTCAGTGATTTTTACCTGGATTATTAAGATGCAAGGGATAAAAAATTTTCCAATATTTTTACTTTCAGCACTTTTGCCATGGTTTTTTTTTAATATGTCTTTAAGTTCAGCTGTAAGCTCAATTATTGATAATGCCAACTTAATAAAAAATGTATGTTTCCCTTATGAAATAATTCCTATTTCTGTGGTTATGGCTAATTTTTTTAATTTTTTAATTTCTCTGGGATTATTGTTAATTTTTATTATTTTATCTAAGATATATCCTACAATATATTTTATTTTTTTGCCTGCAGTTGTTGTTTTTGAATTTATTTTTGTTTTAGGCATTTGCCTTGCAGTAAGCTCTTTACAGACAATGTTTCGGGATGTTAAATATATTGTAGAACTTTTGCTTATTGCCTGGTTTTATGCGAGTCCTGTTTTTTACCCTTTATCTTTTGTTCCTCAAAAATTTCGTTTTTTATTTTATTTTAATCCTTTAGCTTTATTTATCAGAATTTACAGGGATATTTTGTTATATCAAAAACCCCCTGATTGGCAAATATTTATTCTGGCTGGTTTTTCAAGTTTAGTTTATTTTATAGCTGGAATTTTAATTTTTAATAAATATAAAAGATCTTTTGCTGATGTGGTTTAACCATTAGGAAAATAATTATGCCTGATACAGTGATTAAACTTAAAAATGTGTCCAAAATTTATAGTATTGAGTTTTCTCAACGCTCTATTGTGATGAATATACGCGCTTGTTTTAAACCCAAGATGGATTTAAATACTATTTCAGCATTAGATAATGTAAGTTTTTCTGTAAAAAAAGGCGAGGCGGTAGGTATTATTGGAGAAAATGGTTCAGGCAAAACTACTCTTTTAAGAGTAATTAGCGGAATTATTAATCCTGAGCAAGGCGAAGTTTATAGGTTGGGTAAAATTTCTGGAATTTTTGAGTTAAACGCGGGATTTCATCCTGAATTAACCGGCAAAGAAAATATTCATTTAAATGCTTTTTTATTAGGAATGCACAAGCAGGAAATTGCTGATAAGTATCACGAAATAGTTGAGTTTTCCGGATTAGGTAAGTTTATTAATGCCCAGGTTAAAACATATTCACAGGGTATGTTAGTAAGGCTTGGCTTTTCTGTTGCAGTATCGGTTAATCCTGATATATTTTTAATTGATGATACTTTGTCTGTAGGGGATGAGCAATTTCAACGCAGATGTGTGGATAAAATTAGGCAATTCAAAGAAATGGGTAAAACGATTGTTATTGTTTCACATAATTTAGATTCCTTAAGCGGTATTTGTAAAAGGGGGTTGCTTTTAAAAAATGGAATTTTGCTTAAAGATTCTTTAATGCAAAGTGTAATTCTTCGTTATGTTGAGGCAGTGGGAGAGCAAGAATCTATTGCTTGTATTGACCATGACAGTTTAAGTTTAATTTTTAATCAAGGGAAAATAAGCCTGTTCTGGAATGGCCTGCCTATAACCAATGATTTCGGCGGTTATATTAGTATTCTTGTTTCTGAAAAATGGCTGTTATCTAAAGATGCGCAATGGCAGGTTAAGGAAACAAAGAGGAATTCCTTTAAAGCAGAAGGATATTTTTCTATGCATAATATTAAGGTATGTTTGGAAGTTATGGTTAAAAACGCTTATAAATTGAGCTGGCAGGTTAATGTTATCACACAGTCTGCTATTCCAATAAAAAAAATTGTTATAGGTTTAATGCTTGGAGATGCTTATAATTATTTTTTTAATGGTTATCGCCTTGAGCAGCTTGTAGTAGTTGATACTGCAAGTAAATGGCAAGATGTATATAGAACAGATGAATATAATTTGCCGTTGCTTTTATCGTCAGGCAATGACTTTCCGGCAATGGCACTTCATTTTGATCACAGCCAGGAACCTAATTTTAGATTAATTCAAGTTACAGATAAAGCAACACAGTCTCGTACAATGCAAATACAAATATTACCTAAAACATCTGCAGCTGCGTTTTCCTGCAAAGTTGATTTGCATATATTATCACAGAAGAAGTTAAAACTTTTTTTAGATGAACAATTACAGCAAAAAATTTTGCAAGCAGGCCAAATTAAAATTTTATTAAATAATAAAAAAATTTATATTTATTATAATGAGCAGCAATTAACTCAAAATGAGCATCTGAATTTTTTTGTTTGCATACAAGGCATTCTTTTTAATTTATTTGACGGGGATTGGAATTTGGAAGAGAAATCAGAAAAAAGATTAGTTTTAAGTTCTTTTTTTAAACATTTATGGATAAAATTGCTACTTAAACTTGAGCTGAACTCGGATAGCCTTGCATGGGAATTATCTTTAGAAAATATAAAAAATGAACAAAAAGTTGATTTTTTATTAGTACAAGGTATGTTTATAGAACAATATACAACATATTTTACTTTAAATGAGCTTATTGATTTCTCTGAGTCAGTAGAGTTTGTTGAGCAGCTATATTTATCTAAGCGAGATAAATATGTTGGTTTGTCTGAAAAATCAGCAAGCCTGCCTACAATAGTTTTTGAGAATACCGCAAAAGCAAATTTAACGCTGCGTAACGGTTCTTTTGACCAGCCGGCAAGGATTGTGTTGAGTAAATCAGTTGATTTTAAGTCTATATGCGGAAGATTGATTTTTTTTCCAACAGAACAATTAGTCTCTGATTTTACTATTCAAAAACAAAAAGAGCATTATGAAGCTTTTGTACTCTCAAATGACAAGTTATGTTTTGATTTTCGTAAGGCTAATCCAAAAATTTTTTTTGAAGGACGAAATTTAACTGCTGGGCAGGGTATTAGTACAAATATCTTTTTTAATGGCCGCTGGTCCAAATCAAATGCTCTCTCCAAGCATATATACAAGAAAGATAATTGTTTAATTGTTCATTTTAAAAGACAAATTTTTGATGTAGAAGAGACTTGGAAATTTGAGTTAAATGAGCAAAGTATCATCTGGTCATTTAACTTTTCATCAATTGATCAAAAGTATAATGATTTAGATTATCAATTGGAGGTTTTTCTTGACTGTAAATTTGTTAAATGGTTTAATGGCTTTAATTCTGGACTTTTCTTTGAGCGTGATAATGATGCATACACTGTTAATTCAAACAGTAAAAATAATGAATTTTTTGCGTTAACAGCCGCACAGAGCGAAACTCCAGCATTTGTGATGACAGTAGACCCCAATTTAGCTGTAACTGGAGCTATTGTTCAAGATTACTCGTATTGGCGAATTTTGCAATTAAAATTAAAACTTAATAAAAAATGTAATATGTTTCAGGTAAAAATAGATTTTGTCCCCAAAAATATTTGGGATAAAAAAATTATTGATTTAAGAAATAAATTAGCATTATATAAATGGCTGATTAAGCATACTGATATTAGTTTAATTTATCATAATCATTGTCTGAAATTACAGTATAATGATCAAGAATTAACTACTGAGTTATGTATGCATAGCGCTTTTTTAATCAATGGTTTATGGCATACTTCTGCTCAAGGAATATGGCAGGTAAATAGAGGTGAAAATGTTTTATCGATTACTCTTGACTGGGAAACGATTCCTTTGCGTCAGATCTGGCAAATTAGCGCTCAGGACGATGGATTTATCTGGACAATATACTTTGAGCTTAAAGAGGCTTTAGCTATTAATAGGATACAAACGGGGATTATGCTAAGCAAAGATTATGAGCAATGGTTTGTTAATCATGAACAGGGATATTTTCCCGATTTTACTAATTTGTGGCAAAAGATTACGATGAATGATGTGAAAGGAAAAATATTTGGAGTACAAAATATTGCTGATTTACCGGGAATTATTTGTGAAAATTTAGGCTCTGGTAAAATTTTAATAGAAAACAGCCCTGATAAATATCGCTGCCGTGCAGTAAAGATTGAAGACGATTTTAACACAGATGTAGAGCTGGGGAAAAGATATAAATATTTTTGCGCGAAAATTTCTCTGTTAAAAACAAAGGACAAGTTTGCATATGTTAGAAATCAAAAAATTGAAGAATTTTTAAGCACAAGAGAAATTAAAAAAGGCAGGTTAAAAGTTTACGCACAAGATTCTTCTGTGCAGATATATTGGGACGGGTTACAGATTAGCTCTGGACAAGGATTACATACAGCATTGCAAATAAACGGGCAATGGGTGGATTCAGGAATATGTAGGCGTATTATAGAAAAAATAGATGAGTATTGTATTTATATTGAGCTTATCTGGACCAATATACCTTTAAAGCAAACATGGAAATTACATATTTCTAATTTTAAAATCAGGTGGCAAGTATCTATGCATTTAAACAAGAAGCTGGAGATAGAAAGCTTTAAAACAGGAATAATTGTTAGTAATGATTATAAAAAATGGTTTAATGGTTTGGAAGAAGGCATATTTCCTGAAAATTCTGATCTCTGGTGTGACATTGTGCGTAACAGGCAAGGGAAAATTATTGGAACCTATGCTGAAAAAAAATTGCCTGCAATAATGTTTTCCATTGGCAGCGATAATTATTTACCGTTGATTGCGAATACAGATTTTAATATAAAAGGCAGAGTTTTTCAAGCAGAGTCCAATGCGATTAAAGGGGAAAATGTACTTTTTCCAAAAGCAAACCCGCATTTTTTTTGCACGATAAATTTTAGTAATGACAATCGCATAATTAAAAATTATAAAGAATGTTCTTTGCCGCTTGAGCAGGAAACAGAAATTATTTATATCTATGGAGCTACAGAACATTTGCATAACCGTGTTGCAGGAATAAACGAATTTGGACATAAGATAAAAAAGATAAATAAATTAATAAAAAATAATAAAGATTTCAAGATTAAAATAGGTATCTCGCGGTTTAATTTTTTTAAATTATCAGAAATAATTCAATTTCTTATTTCTGAACTCAGCTTACAACCTATAGTAGAACAATTAGAATTACAGTTTTTTCCGCTCAAAGGTTTACTCAGCAATTTTTTACAATATTGGGAGACATTAAAAACGAGTTTAAAAATGCTTAACTGTAATATTGAATTAGCTTTAACAGATTCTCAATTATTTCAAATAATTACTGCAATTTATACTCAGGCAAATGATGAAAACGAAGCTCAATTATTGCGGTTATTAGGTTTAATTTGTGAACATGCTTTTGTGGGCCCGCAAGTAGTGGTAATTGACCCATACCACAAATGTAACGCCAATTGTATTCATTGCTGGGTGCATAATCCTAAAATTAAGCATCAACAGGAATTTTTAGACGTAAAACTCGATTTTGAAAAATGTAAAAACATAGTTGATGATTTAGCAACATTGCGTGTAGACATAGTTATTTTTCAGGGAGATGGCGAGCCTTTATTACATAATAGGTTTATTGATATGTTAAAATATACACATGCAAAAGGAGTTAAGTCAGCATTTTTTACTAATGGCATATTGTTAAATAAGAATGCTGTTGATACAGTAGTTGAGCTTGGAGTTGACCAAATTTTTTGCAGTTTACCTGCCGGCACTCCTGAAATTTTTGCTAAAATAAATACAAAGCAAAGCCATGAAGTATTTTTAAAAATTTTAACTAATTTAGAGTATTTATCTAAAATTAAAAAAAAACGCGGCACAGACAGGCCGCGTTTGATTATGACCCATGTTATTCATCATCTTAATGCCGGGCAATTAATGCAAATGGCTGAAAACGATGTAAGAGTCGGGGCTGATAACGTAAGTTTTAATCTTGTGCGCTTAGATAAACAAATTGAATTTTTGAAACTAACAGACGCAGATATTAATGGAATAAAGCTGGTATTGCCGAAAATAAAAACTTATCTTCAAAATAAAAATATTAAGTTCTTAGATATTCTTGAATTTCAATTAGAACATTTTAGCGTTAAAACAGGAAATTTTTCTAAACAAATATTTTTGGATAAAGGCTGCCCTATAGGGTGGCAAGTTGCTTTTATTCCTGGTTCAGGGGAAGTAAGTTTTTGCTGTCATTTGCGTACAACAGGATATTTAAATAAGCAGTCTTTTAAGGAAATTTGGAATTCTGATGTTTACGCTAAATTCCGTTATCAGGCAAAATTTATGAGCAGGTTTAAGGATATTAAGTTTTTAAACGGCCAACGTCTTTATGATGAATATTGTGAGCATTGTGATACGCATCAGGTAATTCGTGATATTTGGGAAGAATTAGAGTTTTATAAATTAAACAAATTTATTTCTGATGTATAAAAAAAATAATTAGTTCGATATTGTACAACAGATAAATACTGATGTATTGGCAATACTGATTAAATATTAAGCCTCGTTAATAAAATCTGTGGGTAGAAAAGGATTAAAATAATTTGTAACTTATTATAACAAAAGGGATTAGAAGTCAGTAGCCAAGAGTCAGAAGTCAGTATGGAAAAAGAAAAAGCTAAAACATTGTTGCTTATGGGGCATAACCCTGATCAGCTAAATTAAAAAGCAATGAATGAAGCGTAGTATTAATTAGTAGATTCCCGCTAAAAGATTGCGGGAATGACAAGAAATGGAGAGATGATAAATGACAGCATGGATCGCCCGATACTATTATTCTCTGCATAGCAGGACAGATGTCCACAATGCTTTTAGCGGGAATCTATCACTAAAAATTTAATTATGTTAAAATGATAAGTTTATGGTGTCCCCGTTTTAGTCAGAAGCTGTGAAATAATCCCCTGCGATGAGATAATTAGTGATTTTTTAAATTTTGAATTAATATTTATTGAAGCTCATA
>QNCH01000045.1 GCA_003645745.1 Candidatus Omnitrophota bacterium | reverse complement strand
GAAGAAATTCTTGAACTTAGTTTTAAGGCAACTTTAGCTGAGAGAAAGCAAGGGGTAAAAATATTAAATTTATTACCTAATCCTGAAAATATGACACCAGGCTTTGTAGATATGCTTAAACAGGATTCAGTTGCTTTTATGGAAAGAATCAAGATTGCATATATAACAAAAGCATTAAAAGCAGTATCTGATGCAAATAATTTTCCGCAAGCTTTTCTATATATAGTAGCAGCATATTTGCAAAATTTAAAAACAAGCACACCTAATTTGCAAAATTTTGTAAATGAACAGAAAAAAAAATTGGATAATTTAAGTGATGAATTTGAAGTCAAAATAGAGCAATCCTCATCATCCAAAGATAATGATCTGGCACAAGCACAAATTTTTGTCTATATGCTTAAACAAATTTTAGATGATTTTGAAAATAGTAAAGAATGGGAGAATGAGTTGTGGATTTCAGATGTAATAAAAAAAGTAATAAACGATTATGAAAAACAAAAGGAGATTACGCAAAAAAAAGGAGTAGAACAAACGCAACATACAACAACAGGAGAAGTAGATAGAAAAAGAGTACTTACTTCACTAAGAGGTGAAGGCTATTTTTCAGGTACTTCTACTGCAACAAGCGAAGATCCTATGGAACATAACTCTCAAGTTAGGCAGAGAAAAATACCCGATAATTCTATGCAAATAGGAACAATTGAAATTACTAATTTAGTAAGTAAAATAGAGATAGCAATATAAAAAAAGGTTTAGGCATGCCTAAAACCCTACAGGGCTATATCTATTTTTGTCCAATACTAAAAAGTTAACATAATATATATTATAGGAAGTTCAACTTTTCTAAAAAATGCCGATTATCTTGCGGTATGAACAATAAAGATTCTTTTATCTCCTGCTGAAACACTGTGCTTAATTATTTGAAATTCTCCGAGATAAGAACCTTCTTTGTTAAAAGTTTCCAACAAAAATTCATATTCACCAGGTTTCAAAATTAGTCTAGCAATTCTAATCTGGTCAGGTAGAGTTCGCCATGACCTTAAATCAGCCTTTTCAATAATAAGATTATAAATATTAGAAAAGAAACCAAACCATCCAGCGCTTGTTTCTCCAGAGTGTTCAGAAATATCTTTTAACTGCTGTTTTTCTATAAAATATCTGCCTGCAGCACGTGCTGCGGACTTAGCAATGAAACGTATTTTTTTTCTATTTAAATTTTTTATCGCAATTATGCCAATATCTTCGCCCAACTCAGTATCTGCGTAAAAACTTTCTTGCGCCTTATTTTTCGCTAAAAATCTAGACGATTTTACTGCGTACTCTTTTCTCTGGTATTTAGGAAAAGCTATTTTTACAATTTGCCCGTTTAGCAGAGGAATTGTTAAGTTCTCTTCTGTTTTTATTGGGCAAACCCCATTGTATTGGATAAGATAAACTTCCCCTTTTTTTTGTTTTTCTTCTAAACTAAAAAATTTAACTCCTTTATATTTATTTTTGTATTTACTAAATTCTGAAAGTCCCATAAAACGCGCAGTAGTTAAGATATTTTCTTTTAAAATCTCGGGGATATGTACATTATAATTATCAAGATAATCCGTTTCATAAATCTGAGCTGAATGTAGATAAGCAACAAACGCGTCATTTATATCTTCAGGCGATTTGCCTGCTTCATAAAGGATGCCCATCAAAAATCTGGCAAAAGCATCCTCTTTATATATATTTTTCTCTCCCTCTTTATACTGTTCATTAATAGCATGTAATTTTGAATCAACATCCCTAACCTCAACCAGTGCATCTTCATTGTTATTTAACATTGCATAGTTTAAAGCCTGAAAAATATTAATTAATACTTGTTCAAAATCTTCTCCGCAATAAGGAGCTAAATAATCATTGAGCAGCCAAGTCTGAGTAATTTTAGTTATGGATTTTGTATATAACTGGTCAATTTTTTGCTTTGCCTGTGCAAAATTTTCAATACTTTGCTCATAATTTACTGCTAAATGCTGAATATATGCTTTATCTAATAAATACAAAAGCTGACTGTTTGTCCCATAAGCCCCAGGATTATCTGTTAAAAGTTTAAGCGCGCTCCTATATTGACTCTGTGCAATCATTTTACTAACTATTGGCTGATTCTTAGAAATGCTTATGCAGGCTGGAATTAAAAAAAATAACAAAATTATTATTAATTTTAAAAATTTATTTATTTTTTTCGTTTTATTAAACATTTTTTTTTATAGCGTAGAGCATAGAGCGTTTAGCATAGAGAATATAACGTTAGCAAACCTATTGCGCTTTGCATTTTCCATATATCCAAGTATTACATTGCTCTTTCTA
The DNA here is from genome assembly GCA_003645745.1 of Candidatus Omnitrophota bacterium. Lineage (GTDB taxonomy): Bacteria > Omnitrophota > Gorgyraeia > B26-G9 > B26-G9 > B26-G9. Next base: position 7,416 of record QNCH01000045.1, on the reverse strand, counting down.
TACCCGTTTCCTTAATAACTTTCCACTTCTGAATTTAAAGGACAGGTCATAACCTGTCCATACATTTTTCTTTACCCACAGATACTTATAAGCGAAAAATTCCCTTTTTAACATATTTTTTGATTTCCTTTTGGCCAATCCAAACTTTTTCATTATTTTGCAAATTAATTAATTCTAAATTTACCTGATACATAATTACATATTTACCTTTGATTTCATCTTTTGAGGAATTTATACTACCTTTAAGCATAAAATCAGCTCCTGATTCAAAACCATCTGATTTCACTGTGTCTTGTTTAGTAAAACCTTCATGCTGTGCGGTTCTTTCTTGCCGTAATTCTTCTCGTTCCTCTTTAGAAGCAACAAACTTTACCTGATTTGAATTAATCAGGCTCATTTCTAAGTCTTTTATAAATAACGCGGAATTAATATGCTCATGACTGCGGTTAATTATTGTTCCTACAATAACCGTAGGTTTGCCGTTGTTTTTTTCATTAAATTTATCTAACCATGGCCGCATTAAACAGTCTTTAATCATTTCCTCTGACACAAGCCTGGCATCTGTATCATTCCACCTGCCGCTTATATCCACTACTTTTTCCACATCCAGTCTTTTCACAGAACGTCCGGCACATCCATTAGCAAATAAAGCGGTTACTGCGATTAATCCCCCTACAAGTATTAATTTTTTTTGCATAGCCTCTCCTTCCCCCTATTTTTATATTTTCTATACTCAAACGTAATTGGTTTGTAAAATTTAGGCGTTTCTCTGTGTCCTAGATTGGAACGTTTTGACCTAAATCACAAACCACGCTGCGTTGAGGTTTGGCGCTTGAAGAACATTTCAAAATGCGATGTCAGAGAGACATCATAAAATTGCAAACCAATTACGTTTGAGGATAACACCTTCCGTTACGTTTGAATATAGTTTAGCATTCTAAAAAATATGTGTCAATATCAAATAATTTCTTCCTTTTGTATATATTTCCACTTTCCTTGTTCTAATCCCCCAAGATCAAGTTTGCCGAATCGGATCCGTTTTAAAACAATTACAGAATGTTTCACTACGCTAAACATTCTGCGTATCTGCCTTTTTCTCCCTTCATGCATTGTAATTAATAAATTTGTTTTATTCTCCATTTTCTTAATAATTTTAATTACACAAGGAGATGTTAAGTAGTCATCTATAGCCAATCCTCCTTTAGAAATTTTTCTTGCTGCATTATCTTCTAAATAACCCCTCACAACCACATCATAGACACGTTTTACTTCAAATTTAGGGTGTGTAATCTGATAACTTAAATCCCCATCATTAGTCAGAATTAACAAGCCTGAAGTATTCTTGTCAAGCCTGCCTACAGGATAAAGACGCAAGCCCAGACGCGGTAAAAGAGAGAAAACAGTTTGAGCATAATGCTGCGATTTTGTGCTGGTAATAAAACCTACAGGTTTATGCAGCATAAGATAAACTTTTTTTTCTAAAGATAAACATTTTTTCTCAATACTCACTTTGTCAACAGCAGGATCAACCAATATCCCTAAAGAACACACAAGCTTGCCATTAACCTGAACTTTTTTTGCCAGAATTAATGCGTCTGCGTTTCTTCTTGAACAAAACCCGCTTTGAGCAATTACTTTATTAATTCGTTGTTTCATTAGCCTTCTTCCCTGTGCAATTTTTCATACCCAGAACTCTGTACCCTGCACGTTGTTTCTTTTTTATGTAATCGGTAAGAAGCTGTGAAACAATACCCCCTTATTTTTTTCGCGTTTTTTCTCCGACGAGACACAAAGTTGAACATGCGAAAAACGGTGATTATTTCACAGCTTCTGACTAAAGCGGGGTTTCAGTTATGGATTCCCGCTAAAAGCATTGCGGGAATGACAAAAAATGGGGAGATGACAAACGGCAAGATAGACAATAGGATGCTGCCTCTCACTGTCATTCCCACAATTTTTTAGCTGGAATCCATTTTAAAAAATTTAATTATATTAAAATGATAAGTTTACGGTGTCCCCGCTTCATTCACCGATTACCCTGTTTATTATTATTTTAATTGACAATATAGATACCTTTAGTTTAAACTAAAATTGTAAAATTTAAAACTAAAAACTTTAAGAAGAAAGGAGAAAAATATGAATGAAAAAGAAGAATTTATGAAAATGATGCATAATGTGAAAATGGACCCAAAAAAAATGGGAATGTTGATAAAATTATTCTTTCAGGGATTCCTTGTTTTTATTGTTATTTCAATATTTTTAGGTAATTTTCTTTTTTATGTTGGGGCCAATGAATTTGCGATTAAGCAGGTTAATATTGGCATTAATTCCGGAGTGCGCAATAAAATTTACAATACAGGGCTGCACTTAATCGCGCCTTTCGGCATTCACCAAATGCACAAATTTCCTAAAGATATGCAGGTATTTGAAATGAACGATTACCTTGAAACACAGGCTAAAAATATTCAATTTAAGCTTTCTAAGTCTATTCTTCAAGATTATAGCAGATTAGCAGGAGAAAAACAAGGAGGCGTTAGCCCGAGAAAATCAGCGCATATTCAAACTTCAGACGGATTTTTTGTAGATGTGGATGTTAGTATCCTCTACCACATTACTGACCCTTATAAATTGATTACTACTATCGGGCCTGGAAGATTATATGAAGATAATGGAATTATGCCTAAAGTAGAGCCCGTACTAAAAGAAACTTTAGGAGAAATGACTACAGAAGAATTTTATAAAAGTAATTTACGCGGCATAAAAGCAGAAAACGCAAAAAATCTGTTAAATGTGGAATTAAATCCTAAAGGAATGACAGTTGACCATGTGTTAGTGCGTTACTTTAAATACAGTGACGAAATACAAAAAAACATTGAAGAAAAAAAGCTTAAAGACCAGTTAGTCTTTACCAATAGGGCAAAAGCTAAAGCAGCGACTCAAAACGCATTAGTACAAAAAGTAAAAGAAGAAGGCGAAGCAAAGATAAAAATAAGGTTAGAAGAAGGAAAAGCTTACGCGGTAAAAAGAAATTCGGAAAAGGATTTGTATGTGCGCACTAAACACGCACAAGCTGACCTGATGATTAAATTAGCGGAAGCTAATAAAAAAGAGCTGATTAATAATGCTTACCAGAATAAAGGCTCAGATAAATTAGTAGGCCTGAAAATGGCTGATGTACTCAAAGGTATTAATGTGCTTATTTTGCCTACAGGCGGTAAAACAGGGTTTAATCCGCTTAACTTAAACAGAAACTTAGATCTTTTTGGCATAAGCAGTGGGGGGAGCTATTAATGAAAAATATTACTTTAATTTTTTTTAAAAATATTTTACTTTCAGGTTTTCTGATTATACTTTTAAGCTCTGTTTCAGGCTGTATGCCGCATTCAACTTTATCTACAGAAGTGGGAGTAAGAACTATTAAATGGTCACCTTTTGCAAAAAAAGGTGTTATGCAAAAAATATATGCTCCAGGCACAACGTATTTTTTCCTTCCAATGATTAATGAATGGCATACATTTGACACAAAACTAAGAAATATGGAGATGACGATCACAAGAGGCCAGGGAGCGCATTACGGGCCTGATGATGTTTTATTCAAAACTATTGATGGTAATGATATTAGCTTAGACATAATTATCGCATACCATATTATTCCTAAAAAAGCTCCATATATTTTAGAATATGTTGCTTTAAATAATGAAAGACTGGAAGAAAAAATTGTGCGGCCAATTTCCCGCAATATTACCCGTGACATATTCGGAACATTAAAAACAGAAGATTTTTATATTGCTAATAAGCGCACAGAAAAAGCTAATGAGGTAATTACCGCGCTTAATAAGGTCTTAAATAATTACGGGGTAATTGTAGAAAATGTGCTGTCAAAAGATTACAGATTTAATCCTGCTTACCAGAAAGCAATTGAAGAGAAAAAAATTGCGGACCAAATGGCAGAACGGTTTAAATCTGAAGTTAACGCGACAGTTGAAGAATACAAAGAAAAATTAGAAAAAGCACAGGGCAATGTAAACAAGATTGTCGCGCAAATTGACGGAGAGTATGAAAAATCAAAAATAGCTGCTGACGCTTATTATGAACAGCAAACTCGTATTGCTAAAGCAATTAATGTGGAAGCTGAGGCTGAAGCAAAAGGTATTGAAAAAACTATAGAAGCATTAAACAGCTCAGGCGGTACTATAATGGTAAAAATGAAAATGGCTGAAGCCTTAACCGGCAAACAAATCTATTTACTTCCATTTTCTGACTCAGGTGGTATGGATTTAAAAACTACAGATATAAATGGTTTGTTAAAAATGTATGGAGTGCAAAAAGCAGCGGGAAAACAATAATACTTTTTCAGATTTATTTTTTCAAAAGGCAGGCAGAAAAGTCTGCCTTTTGTTTTACAAAGTCCTGTTATATTTTCTCCAGCAGTCCATATTTAACACAAGCAAAACCGCTAAATAATAAAAAACCACACATTGCCATGACACATTTTTAATCTGCCTGTAAGCTCCGGGAATAGACGCGAAAAAATTATTTAAATGATAGAGTAAATTAATAAAAAATTCACAGTTTATGGCTAAAACCTGAGCTGCTTGCGGCGCAATTAAGCTAAGCAGAACAAAAATAATGCCATTCACCACAATCAAAAACAAAAAAGGCACAATAACAATATTTGCTATAATACTCACTGGAGTAAAAATATTAAAATAATAAGCAATTATTCCCGCAGTACCCATCCACGCGCACAAAGACACGCTAAAACTTATTATAAACGGCTTAAATAATTTATTGGTTACTAATTTCTGAGAGAACAACGCAATAATTTTATCTGTAAAAAGAAAAATAAAACTTACACTAACAAAGGAAAGCTGAAACCCCATACTAAAAATTTGAGCAGGATTTACAAATAGAATAATTAAAGCCGCAAAACTCAACGCGCTTTTAGGATCATAATCTCTTTCAATCAATGCACCGGATAACAAAACAACTGCCATAATTACAGCCCGAACTACAGAAATTCTTGCTCCAGTAAGAAAACAATAAAAAACAAGGAAAAGTATTGTCAGTACATATCTCATTTTGTATGGAATACGCAAAATTTTTAAAAATAGAATAATAATAAAAGCAATTATTCCAACATGTAAACCAGAAACAGCTAAAATATGCACTGTGCCTGTATTTTTAAGGTTGTTTTGCATAAACTGCGGCACATCGCTTCTTGCTCCTAAAAGCATTGCATTGGTTACCCCCGCAGTATAAACAGAAAGATTTTTTTCAATTATTTGTTTTATTTTTTCGCGCAAAGAAAAACTTATTTTTTGCAAAAAATTGCCGCGATTATCTTGCTTAAAATATACGTTGTTCGCTTTGCTTACAGAAAGCATTGCATAAATGCCTGAATTTTTAAGATATGTGCGATAATTTAAGTGTTTGCCGATCAAAAATGGATAAGGTTGGTATAATTTTCCTTCTAAGATAACCTCCTGTCCATATTTAAAAGAAGCTTGCTTATAACACCATACTAAAACCTTACCGCAAACTTTGTGTGCGCTGTTTCCCCTGCTCAATTGCTCTGTTTGCAAAATAAAGCTGTATTTGTTCTTTTTTCGTACAGGGCAATTTTCTATGACCCCTTGTATTTGCACAAATTTGCCTTTAACTCCAGCAAAATTAGCAATATGATTTATTGGTAAAGTTTTGTGATTAGCAAACGCGCAAGCGCCAAGCAAAAAGCTGACAATCATAAGCAAAATTACAAATAAAAAATTTCTGCGCAAAAAAATCTTTGCGCTAATAAAGCTTAAAATTAAAAAAATGAAGGAAAAAAGGAAAGGAATATGCAAGAAATTTGCATAAATGATCCCGCAAATAAAAAATACACACATTGGCACAAGAGGACGCTTCACACTCTACATCCTAAAATATTTTTTTTAATCTGTCAACAAAGCATTAAGTAAAAAAAATTAAATAGCAGCTTCAATAAATTTTTGAACCTGGACAGATAACTGATTATTTCTTCTATAGCCTTGTCCCCCATATCTTTTAGCTGATTTTATCGCATCAGCTAAGGAAGCAAATTTTTTATGCGAAACTTTGTTTTTTATTCTTTTATACTTTTGCTCTGCTTCCTGCCATTTACCAGATAGAATCTGCTTGCGGATTATTTCAAACAATGAGCATTCAATTGTATTCCTTAAACGATTCTCAACATATTCATAATAATAATATCCGCTAAAAAATGTTTTTTTACCCATTTTATCCAAATTTTCCAGAGCTTCAACTAATTCTTCAAAACCCTGTGTATAATTGATAATCCCTAAAGTTTTGGCAATTTCAGCAAGCACAAAAACATCGTTGTCTTTATTGTTTAAATCTTTAATTAAAATTTTACCAAATTCATTTTTATAAGACTCATCTTGATTGTTACCGAGCATAAATAAACTTCTTATTGCAGCAAGTTCTAAAGTAAAAGGCAAATCTCCATTTTTTTTTAAAATCATAGATACTAACTCTTTTGAATTTAATTGTCCATTACTTAAATACGTGACAAACATTTTTGAAAACCATTTTACCTGTGACCTATAACTGACAAATTCAGCATCTTCAGTTACATAATTAAGTTTCTGAAAGCGTTTACTTAAATGCTTCCAATCTAGATTCTTGTCAGGCAAATTTTTAGTTTTTATTCTTGATAAAATGTGCTTCGCATCCTTAATAAATAATATACCAAAATACAAAGCAGACAAAAACTCCTCTCTTTCTTCCATCCTCAATTTTCTGGGTTCAATGTCAGTAAGCTCATTAAGTAAAGCCTGATAATTCCATGGGCCATATTTATAAATAGGGCTTTTTTTATCTGTATTAACAATATCCTGCAATCGCTTAATTGAATTCCCGGATACTTCGCTTTTAATTAAATCTGCATAAATTTTCATAATTTTTGAAATAATTTCAGAATGAAGCTTTAAATAAGAAGGGATATTTAACATTGCGGTAACTTGATTTTCCTTAAAATAGGAAGGGATGTAATCTGGCGCAGCTAAAGTTTTGCCTAATTCCCCATCCCCTCCTAACGCGTTAATTGCTACTGGCCCTTCAAAAACCTGTAAGCCAATAAAATCAGCAATTGGTGATGAAAGGTAAAATTCAGAATGATCAGGATCTGTAATTGCCTCAGGCACCTGTAATAAACAATCTCCTCCTGCATCAACAGACCAGGTAATTATTTTTTTTCCATTGGTTAATTTTTTATACTCTTGTGCCAAATCTTGAATGCGCGCAGAACTATCCATGATTATAATTTCAATATTATGTTTACCAAGCAAATCTACTATCTTACCTTCTCCCCATTCTGCTTCATAGAAAATCTGAGTAGATAAAATATTTTGATTACTATTGTCTTTAATCGGTCTT
>QNCH01000044.1 GCA_003645745.1 Candidatus Omnitrophota bacterium | reverse complement strand
TTATCCTATTCAAAGCCTCCTAATGTTTGACTTGTTGTCAAGTTGAGACTTGACCCCCACCCCCCCTAATAGATTGACTTGTTGTCAAGTTGAGACTTGACCCCCTACCCCAGTTTGTGATTATTTCACAGTTTTTCACCTATTACAAATATTTTATTATTGAAATTTGTATTGACTTAGTATTAGTAGACAGGGTAAAATTATTTATATGGAAATCATTATCAAACGATTAAATTATAGCACAAAAGGCACAAATGACTTGATTGATATCAGCTCTGACGTGCAGTCTGAATTAAATAAACTAAAGATAACAGAAGGCTTAGTAAATATTTTTGTTGTTGGTTCTACCGCGGCAATAACTATGTTTGAATATGAAAGCGGGCTGATCTCAGATATACGCCAGGTTTATGAAAACATTGCTCCGGAAAAAAAACATTACCTGCACAACGAAACATGGAACGATGCCAATGGTTTTAGCCATATTCGTTCAGCTTTACAGGGACAGGGGCTAAGTGTGCCTTTTCAAAATTCTAAACTTCTCTCAGGCACCTGGCAGCAAATAGTACTTGCTGAATTTGACACAAGGCCAAGACAAAGAGATTTAGTTTTAACTTTTATTGGGCAATAAAAATTTTTTATAAACTCCTATGCCATTTAAAAAACCAATTTTACTTTTTTTTCTGATTTTACTGCCGATAATAATCAGCATTTTTTTATGGCAAAATAATTGTCTTTGTTCTGCTAACTTCCCTTCATTAACCGCAAAATCAGCGATTATATTTGACCTTAAAAAAAATTCTATTATTTACCAAAAAAACGCGCACCTGAAATTACCCGCAGCGAGTACAGCAAAAATTCTGACTGCAATCATTGTAGTAGAAAAACTTGATCTTAATTCCATGATAAAAATCAGTAAAAGAGCTTCAGGGATTACTCCCAGTAAAGCATACTTTAGCAGAAACGCTAAATATAAAGTAAGAGATTTACTCAAAGCCATGCTGATCAGTTCAGCAAATGACGCGGGTGTAGCTCTCGCGGAAGCAGTTTCAGGCACAGAAATAAAATTTGCTTTACTTATGAACAAAAAAGCAAAAGCTTTAGGCGCTAAAAACAGTTTTTTTCTTAATGCCACAGGACTGCCTGAACGAAACAAACGGCAATATTCTACAGCTTATGATTTATCTTTATTTATGAAAAAATTATCCGCCTGTCCTGAATTAATCAGAATTATGCGGATAAAAAAAACAATGGTCAAAGGCACTGACGGGAAAAAATTTTATCTCAAAAATCATAACAAATTTCTCTGGAAAGAATGTACTGACTTAATTGGAAAAACAGGCTACACAACAAAAGCGCATCATTGTTTTTTAGGTATGTTTACTGCTCACAAGCACAAAATGATTGTTGCAATCCAGGGCAGTAATAAATTATGGGCGGATTTAGAGCGCTTAACTAAAATCTAACCTTCATAAAATTTAGAATAAATGAGGAGAGGATCAAATGCAAGTAAAAGACATCATGCAAACTCAAATAATTTCAGTACAGTTAGGCACCACCCTTAGCCAATTACTCAACATATTTAAAGATTTTCACAGTTTTCCAATAGTGCCTGTAACAAATAAAGAGCAAACTTTACTTGGAATTGTACAAATGCGCAGCTTATTTGATATTTTTCAACCTTACCACCATAATATTCTAATGCATAACCCTTTATCAATGCTTTCTCAGGAAACAACTGACATTTTTGATATTGATATAGATGAAAATATCGGTTTTCTAATTATTATTGCTGATATTATAGATAAAAAGGTCGTGAGTATTCAAGAAGATAAAGATATAAAGCAAGCTTATGATCTAATGCAGCTGCATAAACGCGACACAATTACGGTAATTGATCAAGAACATCATTTAAAAGGAATTATCAGCTCCTTTGATATTGTAATGAGTGTTTTTAAAGAAAAAGGTATATTTTAAATATGAACATAATCCTTGAATTGGGCATTATTCTTATTTTGGGCCTTATTTCTACCAAAACCGCGGAAAAAATCAAAACTCCGGCAATTACCGCGTATCTTGTTTTAGGTATCATCATTGGCCCATTTGCGATGAACTTTATATCTCAAAATACTCTAAAACATTCCGGGCTTATTTCTAATATTGCTTTAAGCCTGATTGCTTTTAGCATAGGCCAAAATTTTTCCAAACAAACTTTTCAGCAAGTAGGTAAACAAGTTTTGTGGATTTCCATCTCAGAAGCAATTGGTGCATGGCTTTTAACAATTATTGCCTTACTTTATGTTAAAGTTCCCATATATAACGCCTTACTTTTTGGCGCAATCGCTGCGGCAAGCGCGCCAGCAGCCATTATTATGGTGGTCAAGCAATATAAAGCAAGAGGCAGATTTGTAGACACGCTAATGGGCGTAGTAGCCCTTGATGACGCATGGGGACTAATTATATTCTCTCTATCATTAGCAGTATCAAGAGCTATATATGAGCATCTTTCCACAAGTTTATTTTATGTTTTTTTGAAAGCATTTTTAGAAATTGGAGGCTCTCTTGTGCTTGGAGGAGTATTCGGATTCATTCTTAGCCTGATCGGAAAATTCTTAAAAAATCAAACCGAATTATTAATCTGCACTATAGGAGTCATCTTTCTAACAACCGGCATTGCCCTGCATTTCCATATTTCTGTACTGCTAAGCTGTATGTTTCTTGCCACAGTTTTAGTGAATTTAAACAATGAAAGTTTTAAATTTTTTGACATATTAAATAATGTGGACTGGCTGATTTATCTTGTTTTTTTTGTACTTGCAGGAGCTAGTTTAGAACTAAATATGCTCACGCAAATAGGTTTCATCGGAGCAATTTATCTTAATTTTAGAATAATTGGAAAATTCAGCGGCACATATTTTGGGGCTATGATTTCAAACGCGGACAATAACGTCAAAAAATATCTCAGTTTAGGCCTGCTGCCGCAAGCTGGTGTAGCATTAGGTATGGCTTTAATTGTAAAAGAAGAATTCCCTGATGTCGGCCATATTATTTTTACCACTGTTGCAGCCACAACAATAGTTTATGAAATAATCGGGCCATTCTTTGTAAAATTAGCCCTGCACAAAACAAATTCTATTAATGCTTAACCACAAAATAAGGACAAATTTTTTCAAGTGTTTTAACGCCGATTCCTTTTACTTTAAGCAAATCATCCACAGTTTTATAAGGACGCCCGGCAATAATCCTTGCACTAAGAACAGGGCCAATTCCCTTTATTGTTTGAAGCTCTTTTGGGGCAGCACTGTTTAAGTCAATCAAATGTGAAGTAACAATATGATTGCAAAAAGCAGCGTTGTTTTTAAAATGTAATGGTTTTGTAGAAAAATAGGCAAAAACAGGCAAATGATCTGAATACCCCTTACCTAAATGCTTACCTCCATCACTTTCGTCCATTTGCCAACGATATATGTCCTGCCCCTTAAACAGATAGTCAGGGTCAAACTTATCAAATGAATTGTCAACATAAGAAATTCCCTTATCATCGTAAAGTCCGCTGGATACAATAATACTATCAGGGCTGTTTTTATACCCGTAAAATTTGTAGGACCAGCGTCTGGATTTAGTAAATTCAAGCCACAAATTGTACAAATACTCTTTACTAAACTGCCCGGTCAAAATCTTTTCATCAACCATTACAGAATCTTTCACTGTCCTGATGATCTGATTAATCCCTGTAATCCCACCAGTATTATTTAATCTGCTGGAATATTTGAATGTTTTATATTCGTTATAATTAGAATTAAAATCACCGATTACTATAAAATCAACAGTTTTTTTAAGCTGATCAATTTCTTTCCTAATTTTTTTAGCATAAGTTATCCTCCTGCTTTCAGGGCCTTGTTTAGATTTCCAGTGATTAATAAACAAGATAAAACTATTACCGTCAATATCAAGGGTAACTTTTAAAATATTCCTTTCACTTCTATGCCCAACTCGTATTTCCTCTTTATTAATAATCGGAAATTTAGACATAACCGCACATTTCACTGCAGTAGCCTTAGAATCAGCAATTCCAATATATGAATAATCAACACCAATTCTTCTTAGTTTATCCTGCAAAAAAATAAGAGCTTTTTTTGACTCGATTTCTTGCAAAGCAATAACATCAGCTTCCAGGCTTTTGATTACTTTAGCAATATTAGCACCTTTAATCTCTAAAATATCTTTATTCCAGCCATACTTAGTATTGGGAATATACTCGATGTATTCAGTTCCATCTTTACAAAGATCGAAAAAATTTTCCACGTTATAACTTGCAACTTTAAAAGTTTTAGCTTCTACTAAGACACTATAGTAAAAAGAAATAAATACACTTAATACAATTATTACTTTTATCTTCAACCTAAACCTCAACATATCTATCCCCTTTCACCAGCCTACCATAGTACTCTCAGTCATCATGATATACTCAATTTGTAGATTCCCTGCAAGCAGGGAATTTATCTTCACGTTCCAAAAAATATTCGTCATTAAGTTCCTCCCAAAATGACAATCCCAACAGAATCACCTACCGATTACTACCCGCAAATAAATAATATAGATTCTCTATCATTTATACTGTAAAATAATATTTAACCTTTTATATCCAAACGTAATAGGTCTGCAAAATTTAGGCGTTTCCCTGTGCCCTAGATTGGAACGCTCTGACCTAAGCCAAACCTTAGGCGCAGCAGCCTGCGCCTAAGGTTTGGCCAATGATGAACGTTTCAAAATGCGGTGTGAGGGGGACGTCCTAAAATTGCAAACCTATTACGCTTGGGTATATAATATTTTTACCTAAATTGACAAAAAAAAGCAAGACTATGATTAAATTTATACTTTTAGGGATAATCAGTTCTATTTTTCAATTAACAATTTTTCGTGAGTTTACTTTTTCAATTGCAAAAAATGAGCTTTCTTTTGTTGTTGCAACAGGAGTGTGGTTTGTTTTTTGTTCTTTGGGAAGCATAACCGGCATAAAAACAAAAGGCAGGAATTATTTTTATCTGCCATTTCTTTTTTCTTTAGTCTTTTGCCTTGTAATTTGTGCTATTCATCTCGCCAAATCATTTGCAGGATCAGGTTATTATGAAGCTGTAGGACTCGGATTTGTCTTTTTATCATCTCTTTTTTTGATTGCGCCAATGAGTTTTTTGATTGGATATTTTTTTTGTGTATTTACAAAGGAGTATTTAGAGTGCCGTGTTTTTGCTCAGAATACTTTTGCTAAATTTTTCGCGTTTGAAGCTATAGGTTTTTTTATCGGAGGAGTTATTTTCACTTTTTTTCTGGCAAGGTACTCAAACCCTTTTCTTTTTTCCTCATTGCCGGTAATATTTTTGATCGTTGCTGACGTTGAAAAAAAGAAAAAAATGTTTTCAGCCTTAGGGATAATTTTGCTGGGGATAATTTTTGTTTTTGGATTTAAGTTTGTTTTAAAAAAAGAATTCAAGGGCGCTCAAGTGTTGATAAATAAAGGATCGGTTTATGGCCCGATTATTTTAGCTGAAAAATTTGGAGTTCAGTCTTTATATGTTAATGGATCATTGCTTTCAACCAGTGAAGACAATGTATGGAATGAAGAGTTTATCCATACAAGTCTTTTTGCGGGCAGAGGGATAAAAAATGTTCTTTTTATCGGTGCTTACTTTTCCGGGCAGGTCAAGGAAATATTAAAGCATAATATCTCAAGTATTGATTGCTTAAACATAAATCCTGTTCTTTCTCAGTTAAACAAAGACAAATTTGTTAAAAATAATAGAGCAGAGATAAATTTTATTGTTAATGACCCGCGTCTTTATCTTGAAAATACAAAAAAAAAGTATGACTGTATAATTATGAATATGCCTGCGCCAACGAGTCTGGCTTTTAATCGGTATTTTTCTGATGAATTTTTTGAATGCGTAAAAAAACGGTTAGATAAAAATGGAATTTTTAGTTTTTATATCCCGTCCAAACGAGACATCTTAAGCCCTCGTATTTTACGATTCAATTCCTGTATAATAAATACTTTAGACAGGGTGTTTACGCATAGGCTGCTTATTCCAGCGGATTCAATGATCATTGTTGCCTCAGATACTAAAATCGTTTCCTCAAACAATTTACTGGAAAATTTTTCATCTTCTAAGATCAAAACTGATTATTTCACTATTTATCATTTAAGAGACTCTCTTTCCCCAGGCCGAATCAAGTATATAGAGAATATGTTGGATAAAAAAGTAAAAATAAACAGTGATTTTTATCCAAGAGGATTCCTTTATTATCTTTTACTTGAGCAATCCAAATTTTATCCTGATCTGTGTGTTGATACTCAGAAAGCAAAATATTTTATATCAGAAGCTTTTATGATAATAATTATGTTACTCATTGGTTTCCTGAGCTTGTTGGCAAGGAGTAATTTAGCCTGTAATAGAAAATGCCTTGTAAAAAGAAGTTTACTCAACGTTGTGATCATTGGATTCACTTCTATTGGGTTTAATTCGATAATTTTTGTACTTTTTCAAACTTATTCCGGAGCTCTTTTCTGGAAAATAGGAATTTTAACCGGAATATTTATGCTTGGTTTAAGTCTGGGAACATTTTTAATAAATTCAGTAGTTGATCAAGCTAGTATCAGCCAAAAGACTTTATCCTATTTTTATTTTGTATGGACATTATTTATTTTCAGTTTATTTGTTGGAATAAAATACTTAAACAAGCTTTATTACACAGATTCTATTTTTTATATTTATTCGTTTTTATCAGGCTCTCTCACCGGTGCAGTGTACCCTTTGATTACAAAGTTAATGCTCAAACAAAATGCTGCTCCAAAAAATATACCAATATTTGTTTACGCGGCTGACTTAACAGGCGCGTTCTTAGGCACACTTGTTTTTTCGATTTTGTTTATTCCTTTTCTGGGAATAAGTCTTAGCCTGCTAATGCTGATATTTTTAATCTTTGTTTTCTTTTTACTGCAAGCTGGGCAAGCAAAGTCACCGGTTACAAGGACACCACGTCAAAAGTAGATACCCTGCAATGTCATCCCCGCAATCTTTTAGCGGGCATTGTCCTGCTTGCAGGGAATCTACTTTAAAAAATTTAATTATGTTAAAATGATAAATTTGTAGTGTCCCTGCTTCATTCACCGATTACGGAACAATAAAAAAACGCAATCAATGAGTGAATCGAAACTTCAGCTATAGATTCCCTGATGCTTAGTGACCGTAAAGAAATAAAGCTTACATTTCTACCTTACATCTTCAGGCCATCTTTACCTGATCTTCAATCACGTTTTTTTACCATATACCGGGAATATTGTGATCACATTTAGGACATTTTCCATGTTTAAGATTGTTTTCCACAACAGTATATCCAATACGTTTAATCAGAAGCTGTCCACAAACCGGGCAAAGAGTATCTTCTCCAATGTGTTGGGGAACATTTCCGATATAGATAAATTTTAGACCGTTTTTTATCGCAATATCCCTTGCCCTGATTAAAGTAGAAAGAGGGGTGGGAGAAAGGTTTGTGAGTTTATACATTGGAAAAAACTTTGAAAAGTGAACTGGGGTATCCTCTCCTAAGTTTTCTTTGATCCACTTGCATAGCCCTGAAATATCTTCGTCACTGTCGTTTCCTCCGGGAACAAGCAGATTCGTTATCTCAATCCATACACCTTCTTGTTTTAATATTTTTAATGTGCCAAGCACAGCATCTAAATTCCCCCCGCAGAAATGAGAATAATATTTTTTAGTAAATCCTTTAAGGTCTATGTTTGCAGCTTTTATATATTTTGCCAATTCCCTTAAAGGTTTTTCATTAATGTGACCTGCTGAATGTATAACACAGTTAATTCCTTCTTTTTTAGCTAATTTCGCGATATCAAGCATATATTCGAAAAATATAGTTGGTTCAGTATAAGTGAATGCAATAGTCCTACACCCTGTTTTCTTTGCGCTATCAACTATTTTTGCCGGCGGGACAAATCTTACCTTTACTTTTTCCGCGTCTAACTGAGCAATTTCCCAGTTCTGGCAGAATTTACATCTTAAGTTGCAGCCGACTGTTGCAATAGAAAAAGATTTTGTTCCAGGGTATACGTGTGCCAAAGGCTTTTTTTCTATAGGGTCAATATGAAGTGCCACAGGATAGCCATAATTTAAGCTGTAAAGAGTTCCTTTTATATTTTTTCGTGCTCTGCAAAAACCTTTTTGCCCATCAGATAAAATGCATCTTTTGGGACATAAACCACATTGAACTTTATTATTACCCAGGCTTTCCCAATATAATGCTTGTTTATAAGAAATATTTTTTGGTTTATTTTCAGGTGCAGCAGATATACTGGTAATTTGTCTGCTTAAAATGCAGAAAAAAAAAGCTCCTGTAACGAGTGTAATTAACGCAATTCTAATTTTCATTGTATTTAATTTTTAATACTGCAACTTGCAGGAAAAAGTTACGTTTGAGTATAGCAACATCTACAAAAACCACACTTGTTACGCGTTTTCAGACAAAGCTTGCTCTTCTAACCAACCCAATACATACTCTACAATCTCCTGCCAGCCTGGCTCTGCAACAATCCAGTGCGCGTGGTTTGCGAATTCTTTATAAGTTGAGACAGCCTTATATTTTTGGGCTACTTTCCGAACAACCGAAGCAGGCGCGATTTTATCTTTAGCTCCGGCAATCACCAGAACAGGACACTTCACTTTTGACTCATCAACTCTGGATGCTCTTTTTGAGTCAAGAAACCAATATCCAATCTCAGACGCTGCCAGTCCAGACTCATAAACAAACTTGTCATAAATTTCTTTTTGCTTATCGGACGGCAGCAGGTTAAATATTGAATAGCTCGCCTCTTTAAATGATTGACGCATCGGTTTTTTCCAAAACCCCCATTTTGTTTGCACACTCAAAAAACTTCTGATCACTGACGGCCTCAAAGCCATAATCCCAGCAGGCGCTGCAGGCACAAGCAAAATAAGAGCTTTAGCTATACCCCGACTTCCTAAAATTTGCGCGAGTAATGCTCCCATAGAATGGCCGATCACAATAGGTTTCACTCCAAGCTGTTTGATTTCATTTTCCAAATCTTTAGCATAATCTAACAAGCTGGTTGTTCCGAGTTGAGGATCAGGTACATCATTTGAAGCCATATCGTGGAAGCGCAACATACTCGTAACACAGCGGTAACCTTCTTTTTCGAAAAGGCTCTTATAGCTTTCCCAATACCATTCCCCTGCCCACATCGGTTTAATTGACTTAAATCGCAAACTCGCCTACCGTGATGGAGCGATAAGATGAAGCCATCTTAGGATAGAATAGACATATATTTTTTAATAAGAATCCAATTTTTCTTTAGCTATTTGCTTAAATTTTTTATTCAATTGAACTTTAAAATCTTTTCCTACTTCATCAAATGTTTTCAATAATTCAGGAAAGGTATTTTCCCCGCCGATAAAATCCCAATATTCATCACCAACTAAAAAATCATTAGGTGCATCCATCATTCCAACTTCTGTAAAACGATGATATGGTTTAGGGTAATATGGATTATATGGAAATGCCAGATATACATTGACAGGCATTCTTCTCCTTGCAACCCATTCTAATAATTTCGTTTTACTTTTTTCAAAAACATAAGTCAATCATTTTTTTTGTGTAAACAATTTTGTTAGTCATAATGTTTCAGGGAACCTTTCCGCGAAAATAATCGCAAATTGATTAAGCGCTTGCTTCCAATGCTGGATCGGCAAAGTCCATTTCTTAGCC
>QNCH01000043.1 GCA_003645745.1 Candidatus Omnitrophota bacterium | reverse complement strand
GCGGTAGATTGGAATGTTCTGATTGAGTCAAACCGCAGGCGCAGCTTGCTGCGTTGAGGATTTGCGAATGAAGAACGTTTCAAGATGCAGTGCAGGGGAATGTCATAAAATTACAAACCAATTACGTTTGAGTATATACTCAAATCTATTACGCTTGAGTATATATACTCAGTGTAGTCATAAATTGTGTTTTTAGCACTTTAATGGATTAATCTGTGAAATCAATTTTTTATGCGTAATACATTACGTTACTTCATTTTTTGTTTTATTCTTAATCTATTCTTCTTAAATCATTTTGTATTAGCGGTAAATTCTGCTGTTAGGGAAAATGAAAATTCTACTGATTTTGCCCAGTCTCTAATTGTTGATGCTGATGATGTTGAGTATTTGGAAGAAAATTATAAAATTATCGGTACAAATAATGTGAAAATTAATTATGAAGGGGTACTTTTAACTTGCGATAACATTGAAGTTGACTTAAAGAAAAAAGATGTTTTGGCGCTTGGGAATGTGGTTATTTGTTATGAACAAATAATGATAACAGGTGAAAAATTAACTTATAATTTTACTAACAAACAGGGTTTTATTGAATGTTTCAAAGATGCGGTTAGTAGTGATCGTAAAAAGAAGGTGGTAGTATATTATGATAATATAAAGCTTATTTCGGAAAGTGTTGAGTTTAACCTGATTGAAAATAAAGTAACAGCAATAAAAAATGTTAAAGGTTTTTATCAGGATATTGAGTTTAATGGACAGAGATTAGATTATAGTTTTGCTTTACGCAAAGGCTGCCTTTTAGCTGATTGTTCAGATACCGATAGTCTGGTTAGAGCAAAACACTTAGATCACAAAATTAGCGCTAAACGTATAGACTTTGACCTTAACAAAAATGAAGTTGTATGCTTAGGAAATGTTAAGGTTGTTTATAAAGATGTGAGAATGCGCGGTACCAGATTTAAATATAATTTCACAGATAAGTTAGGCTGTATTAAGTCCTATAATGTAGGCGGTGATAAAGATATCTCTGAGTATGGGGCAGTGATTACACAGGCAGATAAAAAAATTATTTCTAAATATATAAATTTTGATTTACAAAAACAGATTGCTGAGACTAAATCTAAAGTGTATTTTTTTCAGGCTGGCAATAAATTATCAGGTAAAGATTTAATTTATAATTTTAGCACTAAAACAGGTATGTTGCGGCATTTAAAAGTAGAATCTTCTCCGTGGTTTTTTAAAGCTGATAAAATAGAGCAAATTAATCCGCAAATGATAAGTGTTGAAAATGCTTATATTACTACTTGTAACTTAGAAAAACCGCATTATCGGATTTGGTCTAAAAAATTTACTTATTATGATAAAGATAAAATTGTTGCTAAGAACGCGTTTTTTTATTTAGGGAATATTCCGATAATGTATTTGCCTTTATGGAAATATTCTTTAAAGGAAAATGCTTCTAATTTGTCGTTAACCTGCGGTAATAAAAAAGAGTGGGGCTGGTTTGAAGTAAGCGCGTGGCATTATTATCTTAATGAAAGTTTAAAAGGAGACATCCATCTTGACTACCGCCAATATAAGGGATTTGCCAGCGGGCTGGATCTGGATTATAAATTGCTGGATTACGGTTTTGGGCAAATCAGAACTTATCATATGAATGAGCGTGACACATATAAAGATAATTTTTCAGAACAAGAGCGTTATCGCGCGCAGATAAAACATCGTTGGGAAATAAATCCTTCAACGTTGGCTTTATTAGAGTACAACAAAATGAGTGATTTTGGTTTTATTAAAGATTATTTATATAAGGAATATGAAGGCGATGTGCAGCCTTTATCTGAGGGATCGATATCTTATCACAAACCTTTATATAATTTAAGCCTTTACGCGCGTAAAAGAACTAATCATTTTTATTCGGAAGTTGAACGTTTGCCTGAGGTTAAATATGATTTAAACAGCATAAAATTTTTTAATACTAATTTTTATTATCGCAATGAATTATCTGCTGTTAATTTAAACAAAAAAAATGCTAACAATAATATTGATACTGACGTAAACAGGATTGATACTTATCATGAATTAAATTATCCGACTAAATTACCTGGCGATTTCGCATGGCTTAATATTAATCCTTATATTGGCACAAGGCAAACGTATTACTCTAAGGATAAAAATGGAGGAGAACATAATTTAACGCGTGGAATATATTATTATGGTTTTGATTTGAATACAAAGTTTTTTTCTATTTCTCCTTACACAGGACGTTTTTTAGGTATTGAAATTAACAAATTGCGGCATACAATAGTTCCTGGGATAAAATATAATTATTTGCATAATCCTACTGTGCCTGCGGAAAAATTAGGCGATTTTGACGAAATAGATTCTTTGGGAAAGGAAAATTTTTTTACTTTAGGAGTAGAAAATTATCTACAGACAAAAAGGCTGAATTTAACAGATAATAACTATAACACTCTAGGGTTGATTTATTTTTATCCATATGTTAATTATTACCGTAATGTTAATACAGAAGGCAGACACTTTTCTCATATTAAAATAGAATTTAATATTAAACCTTATCAGTGGCTGTCTTTTAATAGTGATACAGAATATAACCAATATGGGCGCAGATTTCAAGTCGCGAATTTTGATTTGCGGGTAAATAATTGCGATCAGTGGGATCTTAGCATAGGTAAACGTTATGACCGTGACGTAAGTGAACAAGTAACCGCGGATTTTTATTATAAAGTCAACAGATTTTGGCAGTTCAGGACATATTGCCGCTATGAATCATATACGCATAGTTTTCAGGAGCAGCAATATACTTTTTATCGAGACCTGCATTGTTGGCTGCTTGAAGCAACTTATGACATAAAAGAAGATGAAACAGGCAGTGTTGATGATCGTACTATCTGGTTTATTTTTAGATTAAAAGCTTTTCCAAATCAAACTCCAATTAAATTTAATGCTGGGTATGAAACAACTAAACGGCATTTATAATTCTGCCTCGTTAATATAATTTGTGGGTAGAAAAGTAACCTGTAGGGGGCAGGCATGCCTGAACCTTTAATAATTTACCATAACAAAAGGAATTAGAAGTCAATCCTGCAAGGACAGGTCGTGACCTGTCCGTTAAATTCAGTATGGAAAAAGAGAAAACTAAAACATTACTGATTATGGTTCATTCATTTTACAGCCTTACCAAGAGCTAAATTGTGTCAAATTTATCTTATCAGCCCTTTGGGTGAATATTTTATATAAAGCATAAAATATTCAGGTTAGAAGCCTATTTGTCTTCTATTTTGAATTTTGACTCCTGAGTTCTGTTTTTTTTTTGAAACAAGAAAAAGACGAATGGAATTAAATAAATTCAAAAGCAAAAAAATTTGCAAAATTTGTAGTTATATGCTATTATTAAAATAGCATATAATTTTAGGGCTTTGTATTATACTCAAACGTAATAGGTTTGTAATCTTATGACGTTCCCCTGCACCGCATCTTGAAACGTTCTTACCTCAACGCAGCGAGTTGTGCCTGCGGTTTGTCTCAATCAAAACGTTCCAATCTAGGGCACAAGGAAACGCCTAAATTTTACAAACCTATTACGTTGGAGTATAAATAAATGGTAGTTGCAAATTAAGCAGTTCTCAACTCCTTTGCAAAATTATGTTTTTGTTGGCCGGGCGATTTAAAAGGAAATTATTAAAATTATCCTGTAGGGAATCTAATTTATTATGAGAGGGGGATTATGTTTAAAAGTTTAACAATTGTATATGTTTTTTTGTATTATTTTTCTTTTCGCAATCCTACATTTATGCTTTCAATGAGTTCCAGATAGATACAAATTCTTCTGTGAATTCGGAATTATTAATTTATGGAGATACTCTTGTTTATGATGAGATGTGCCCATTCCTTGGCCCTTGGTCAGTATTTAGGTCTCGAACAGTTGTATACAATGTACAAACCTTTGAAAAATATTATCTGATTCCTCAAAGTCGTGGTGGTCCGTCTTGGGGGTCTACATCTTCAGTAGAGCATCGTACAGATTATTTTTCAATTTATAATAATAATATCCTTTATGGACAACGTACGAAGAGTTCTTCAGGTGCTGGAGGTGGAAGCGGAGGGGGTACTACTAGCACTACAACATATACTCCAAAATTATATAATATTGTTTTGCGTGATACAACTGAATTATCAAGAGATGTGTTCGGAGATTCCAAATTGTTTGGAAACAAGTTTATTAGGTATGATTCTGGTCATAATAAAATATTTTTACATGACTTATCAGGTAATATCGAATGTATTATAGATGATGTTTTTTCTTTAGGAAATAAAAGACCTGATTATTGGGGGGGGGAGAATGTTGCGTGGATCTCCGACACATCTAATCAGCAAACAATTACACAGTATAACTTGACTACTCAAGAAAGAAGAGAATTAACGAACAGCGACTCGGCCAAACAAGATGTTGTTATCAATGATGAAAACATTATGTGGATTGAAAATATCGCTGGCAGTTCTGGCTTTTATTCTGAAGTTAAGGCCTATAATTTAGAAGACGACTCTTTATTTCAAATTACAGATACTGGTATTTTGTCTGCTCAAAAAAATAATTTTTTTGTTTGGGAAAATATTCTTGTCTGGGAAGATAATCGGAATGGTAACTGGGATATTTTTGCTTATGACATGAAAACGTGTCAAGAGTTTCAAGTAACAAGTGATTTATCCAATCAATTAAATCCAGCTATACATGGGAATATGGTTGTTTGGCAGGATTATCGTAATGGAACAGCGGATATTTATGGTGCTGTTATCCCTGAACCTTCAACCATTCTCATGTTTTTGAGCGGGATATTTTGCATATTCTGGTGCCCTTCTATTTCCAACAACAGATATACTCAAACGTAATAGGTCTGCAAAATAACAGTCATATTGTCAATAGGGGGTTTACAAATGCGGGGATGCACCCTAATTTCGTTATGGCCTTGCATAAAATTTTTGTTTATGCTATAGTACTAATATTGCTAAGCACTAAAAAAATATGCGTAGGGATATCGTTTTATTTGAGGCTTAAAAATTTGGCGCATTAGATATTACTGCACTGATATTCTACAACTTGTAATCTACAGATATATACTCAAATGTAGGATACACTTCTCTTTTAATTAATTTAATATATTTTTGTTATGCAAAGAAAAAAATTATACATTGTTGACGGCAATGCTTATTATTACCGGGCATATTATGCTTTAGGCAATTTAAGCGCGCCTAATGGCCAGCCAATAGGGGCTGTATATGGTTTTACAAGTATGCTTAGCAAGTTAAAAGCTAAGCATGGAGTTGATTATTTAGCCGTTTGTTTTGATGTCAAAGGCCAGACATTCAGGCATAAAAAATATGCTGATTACAAGGCACAGCGTAAGCCTATGCCGGATGATTTGCAGGTTCAGGTCCCGATAATAAAAAAAATAGTTTCTGCTTATAATGTGCCGTTTTTTGAAAAACAAGGTTATGAAGCAGATGACTTAATTGCCAGCCTGGCATATAAATTTAAGGAAAGTATTAATATCTTAATTGCCAGCCCTGATAAAGACCTCTTGCAATTAGTTGATAAATATGTTAAAATTTATAATCCTCAAAAAAATGAAATTATTGACAGAGATAAAGTTTTAGAACTTTATCATATTCTTCCTGAACAATTTGCAGACTTTTTGGCTTTAACCGGGGATAGCGCGGACAATATCCCAGGCGTTCCTGGCATTGGCCCAAAAACAGCAGCTGATTTGCTGGGGCAATTTTCTTGTTTAGAAGAAATTTTAGCGAGTAACAAAGAGATAAAATCAGAAAAAACGCGTAAAGCTCTGGCTTCTTTTTCCCAGCAGGCAGAGCAGTGTAAAGAATTGGTTTGTATTTGTGAGAATGTTTCTCTCCCTATAGATTTAAAACAATTACAAAATACAGAGGAAAACATCCCTGAATTAAAAATAATTTTTCAGGAACTTGGATTTAAACACTTTTTGGCTAATTTAGATAAAAGTACTCCTGATGAGCCTGATGGAATTTCCGTAATTACAATTAGTGTAAAAGAACAACTGCCTGATTTCACTCAAGGATTAGAGAAAATAAGCATAATATCGTTATTTGTGCGCACAGATGAAAAATATAATATTGTTGGTTTTGATTTAAATGACAGTAGTGAAAAAATTTTTCGTTTTATAATTAGTAGTAATTTGAGGATTGAAGATTGCGCGGAATGTTTAAACAAAATTTTTGGCAATACAGATATTCTTAAAATTGGCTATGATTTAAAAACTTCTTGTGGTTTATTTGCTAAAGCAGGAATACATCTTGAGTGCCCGTTTTTTGACTTTATGATTGCTGATTATTTACTCAACCCCGGGTTTACGCGTAAAGGGTTTGCCAGTATTTTTTCCGCTTATATGGCACGGAATGCAAATAGTAATATTCTGGCGATTGAGCAGTTTAATCTTAAATCTGTGCTTGCAGCAGAGTTAAAAGAAAAACAATTATGGGATTTGTTTTGCAATGTGGAAATGCCTCTGATTAAAGTATTATCCTGTATGCAGATTGCCGGGATTAAGATTAATCCAGAAATTTTAAATGTTCTTAATACACATATAGATAAAAAATTAAAACATTTAACTGCTAAAATTTATGAAACCAGCGGTTTTGAGTTTAATATAAATTCGCCGAAACAATTGGGTGAGGTTCTTTTTAAAAATTTGAAAATGCCTGTGTTAAAAAAAGGGAAAAGCGGGCCGTCAACTGATGGGGAAGTTTTAGCGCGTTTGGCGCAAGAGCATAGTTTGCCTAAATTGGTTTTAGAATACAGGGAACTTGCAAAATTAAAATCAACTTATATCAGCGGCTTGCTGGAATTAGCTGACAGGAATACGTGTAAGCTGCATACATCATTTAATCAGGCGGTTACTGCAACAGGCCGTTTAAGTTCAAGTACTCCTAATTTGCAGAATATCCCGGTAAAGACAGAAACAGGAGCTCAGATCAGGGAAGCATTTGTTGCCGGTTCTCCCGAGCATTGGCTTGTTTCTGCGGATTATTCTCAGATTGAACTGCGTGTTTTAGCGCATCTTTCTCAGGATGAAAACTTAATTACTGCTTTTAACCATGATTTAGATATTCATATTTTTACTGCGGCTTTAATCTTTGGGGTTGAGCGGCATTGTGTTTCTAAAGATATGCGCGGCCATGCTAAACGGATTAATTTTGGTATTATTTATGGAATGGGGCCGCAGTCTCTGGCAAAGGATATTAGAGTGAGTGTTGCTGAAGCTAAAGTGTTTATCGCGGAATATTTTAAACGTTATCCTGGCGTAAAAAACTATATGCAGGAGCAAATAAAACAGGCGCAATTAAAAGGGTATGTAACTACTTTACTTGGCCGCAGGCGTTATATCCCGCAAATTAATTCAAAAAATTCAATGCAGAGAAGTTTCTCTGAACGTGCGGCAATGAATACGCCGATTCAGGGTACTGCTGCGGATCTGATTAAAATAGCGATGATTAAAATACACAATATTTTTAAAGAGCAGGATTTGCAATCAGTAATGGCCATACAAGTGCATGATGAGCTTGTTTTTGATGTACCTGATTCAGAGCTTTCAAAGGTAAGGCAAATAGTTCAGCGGGAAATGGAAAATGTTTTAGAACTTTCTGTGCCAATTAAAATTACTTTAAAACAAGGCCGTAATTGGAGAGATAGTAAATAATGGGCGGACAAGAGAAAAAAATTGATTTATTATTCTGCGCTTCAGAAGTTGTGCCTTTTATAAAAACAGGAGGGCTGGCTGATGTGGCAGGAACATTTCCTCTGGCTTTATCAAAATACGGAATTAATGTAAAAATAGTTTTGCCTTATTACCGTGATTTGTGTTTAGAGGGATTTGAGGTAGAAAAAATCGGCACAAATATTTATTCCACAACTATAGGCGAAAATACAGAAGTTTATTTTATTGAGCATCCGCGGTATTTTGACAGGCATGGATTGTATCAGC
The DNA here is from genome assembly GCA_003645745.1 of Candidatus Omnitrophota bacterium. Taxonomy (GTDB): domain Bacteria; phylum Omnitrophota; class Gorgyraeia; order B26-G9; family B26-G9; genus B26-G9. The sequence goes on along the minus strand of QNCH01000043.1, from coordinate 2,025 downwards.
ATAATGGCGTAGATTTTGCTGATAATCTAGAGCGTTTTGTTTATTACTGTTTGGAAACTTTGCGTTTAATTAAAAGGCTGAATTTTAAGCCTGATATTATCCATTGCAATGACTGGCATACAGCGCTTATTCCTGTTTATTTAAAAGCGTTTTATTCCGATGATTGTTTTTACAAAAATATAAAAACAGTATTTACAATCCATAACCTGGGATATCAGGGAGTTTTTCCTGCAGAGCAGTTTTCCGTTACCGGTCTTAAAAAAGAATTTTTTTCCGTATCAGGGCTTGAATTTTATGGACGGATTAATCTTTTAAAAGGCGGTATATTATTTGCCGATAAAATTACTACTGTAAGCCCTACGTATGCAAAAGAAATCCAGACTGTTGAGTTTGGCTGCGGCCTTGAAGGAGTGTTGAGGGGCAGGAAAAAAGATATTTTCGGCATATTAAACGGCATAAATTATGAGCAATGGGACCCTGTGCATAATCAGGCAATTGCCCAAAATTATAGTATTAAAAATCTTCAGGACAAATATGTAAATAAGACAAAATTGCAATGTATGCAGAATTTGCCGCAGAAACCTCAGATTCCTGTTTTAGGCATAGTTACCAGGTTAGCAAGCCAGAAAGGCTTAGATATTTTCGCGGAAAGTATCCCGCAGATTTGCCTGTTAGATTTACAGGTTGTTCTTTTAGGCACAGGAGATCAGTATTATGATCAAATTTTTCAGGATTTAAGTTTAAGGTATGACAATTTTGCAGTTAATTTAAAATTTGCTTCGCAGTTAGCTTACCATATCTATGCGGGCTCAGATATGTTTGTTATGCCTTCGCGTTATGAACCATGTGGATTGGGACAGATGATTAGCCTTAAATTCGGAACAATTCCTATCGTGCGCAAAACAGGCGGGCTTGCGGATACAGTCTTTGATTATAAAGCATCAGCAGGCCGTGGCAATGGTTTTGTTTTTAAAGGATATACCCCAAGGGCATTGGTTTTAGTGATAAAACGCGCGTTAAAAGTGTATAAAGATAAACAAGCCTGGCCTAAATTAGTTATGCGCGCAATGCTGGCTGATTTTTCATGGGATGCGCCAGCTAAACAGTATCTGCGCTTATATACACACCTTACAGGTAAAAGTTGCGTATGTTAACGATGGGCATTACCGGCAGTTTGGGCAGCGGTAAAACTACTGTCGCTAAAATGTTGATGCTTTTAGGCGCAAAAGTAATTAATGCTGATTATTTTGGGCATAAGGCGCTTTATAAAAATTCAAGGTGCTATGAAAAGATAGTTGGATGTTTTGGTATGGGGATTTTAAATTTAAATGGTTCGATTAACCGCGGGAAGTTAGCGCGGGAAAGTTTTAAAAACAAACTTAACCAGCAGAAATTAATTTCTATAGTTCATCCTGAAATATTAATTAAGATTAAAGAAAAAATTAAAAAATATAAAAGTAATAGTTTTAACAAATGTATAGTTGTGGACGCGGCATTACTTATTGAATCAGGGTTTTATCAGGAAATGGATTTGAATATTGTGGTTAAAGCAAACAAAGCGGAACAGATAAAGAGAGTAGTAAAAAATAAAAAATTATCAAACTTAGAGGTAAAACAGAGAATGCGCTTTCAGATGCCATTAGCCGAGAAGCTTAAATATGCTGATTATGTGCTCAATAATCAGGGGACATTAAAAGACCTGGAATTTCAAGTAAAAGAAATTTGGCTAAAATTATGTGAGGGAGCATTATGAAATAAAACAAAAATTTAGTTTAAGAATTAAGGTTAAGGTATTTTAAGTGAGGAGAAAGTTTATGCGGCCAAAAAAATATGTAAATAATGTGCAGGGAAATGATAGAAAAAAATATACTGAAAATAAAAAGGAAAACAAAAATATGTATATAGATACTTTAAAAAAAATGAACGGGGCTGGCTTGTGCAAGATTGCTAATGAGTTAAAATTAGACGATATCAGCGGACTGAGAAAACAGGAAGTAATATTTAGAATTTTAAAAGCTCAGGCAG
>QNCH01000042.1 GCA_003645745.1 Candidatus Omnitrophota bacterium | reverse complement strand
CTGCAGTTACTTTTTTGCGCTTATGCCCAATAGCATATTCAAAAGCAGCAGTAACAATACGCTTTGTGCCGGTTATTGAAATAGGCTTAATACTAATTCCTGAATCAGAGCGTATTTTATCACCTGAAAGAATGCTGATTTTTGTAATTAATTCTTCGGCCTGAGAACTGCCGACTTCAAATTCAATTCCCGCATATAAATCTTCTGTATTTTCCCTGACAATGACTAAATCAATATTCTGATAACGTGACCTTACCCCTGCATAAGATTTACATGGCCTGATACACGCATAAATGTCAAGCTCTTTACGCAAAGCAACATTAATTGAGCGAAACCCGCTGCCAACAGGAGTAGTAATCGGGCCTTTAATCGCTACTTTGTTTTTCTTAATTGATTCCAAGACAAAATCAGGCAATAAACTGCCATGTTTTTCTAAAGCATCCAGTCCTGCATCAACCTGTTCAAAAGTAATGTCTATGCCTGTCGCTAAAATACATCGTTTCGCCGCGTCCGCAACCTCCGGGCCAATGCCATCACCGGGGATAAAGGTAATTGTATGTTTTGCCAATGTTTCTCCTTAGTGGTCAAGCAAAAATAATTATAATTTATTCACCCAATTTTCAATTCTGTCTAAACCTTTTTTTATTTCTTCAATGCTTACCGCAAAACTAAGCCGAACATACTGGTCATTACCAAAAGCAATACCAGGCACCACCGCGACATAAGCTTCTTCCAAAAGCCTTTGCGCGAATGATACAGAATCCAACCCTGTACCTGAAATATTGCAAAAAGCATAAAAAGCGCCATCAGGCTTTCTCAAACTAAGTTTAGGAATATTCTGAATACGCTTAACCATATAATCACAGCGTTTCATAAATTCCCTGCGCATAGTATCAATAAACTTATCTTTCGTTGTTAATGCTTCTAATGCTGCCATTTGAGCAATGGCATTCGCACACGAAGTAGAATGGTCTTGTAAACTTGATATTTTTGCTACTGCTTCCACAGGGCCGGCTAAATAACCTATACGCCAACCAGTCATTGCATAGGCTTTAGAAACTCCATTTACAATAAACGTAGATGAATATAACCTTTCATTTACAGAAGGAATAGAAATATGCTTTTCTTTGCAATAAATCAATTTTTCATAAATCTCATCGCTAATAATTATTAAATTATTTTTCAACGCGATTTCAGCAATAGCCTTAACCTCTCCTAAGGTATAAACAGCGCCTGTAGGATTTGATGGGGAATTAAGAATTAATGCCTTTGTTTTTTTAGTAATAGTTTGTTCTAAATCTTGCGGGGTTATTTTAAAACCATTTTTTTCTTCTGTTTTTAAAATAACCGGGGTACCCATAGCCACTTTTACCATCTGTGGATAAGATACCCAATATGGCGCGGGAATAATAATTTCATCTAACGGGTCACAAATAATCTGAAATATATTATATAACGCATGCTTTGCCCCTGAACAAACTATAATCTGCTCAAGGTTATAATCTAAATGATTATCCTGTTTAAGTTTTTTACAAATAGCTTGTTTTAATTGCAATAATCCGGAAGATGGCGTGTATTTGGTAAAACCTTCTTTAATGGCTTTAATCGCGGCAGCTTTTATATGTTCAGGAGTAGCAAAATAAGATTCACCAGCACCAAAGCTGACCACATCATTGCCGCTAAGCTTTAATTGTTTTGCTCTGGAAGTAACAGCTAATGTAGGAGAAGCTGTTAAACTTCTTGCACGTGCCGCAATGTTCATTTGTCCTATTCCGCTTTATCTTGCTTTAAAAAATTTCTTAAACCACGTAAAAATCCTTTATGCGCTTTTTTATCCTTTTTGTGATCAACTTCTTCAATTTCTGCTTTAGCTTTATCTGCTTTAGGCACAGCTAAATTCTGCCCGGTGTCCTTTTGCCCTATCTTTTTTTTAGATAAAGACTCATCAGATTCTATTTTTTTGTTTACTTTTTCCTTATCTAATTCAGTAAATTCTAAAATTGCTAATTTTGCATTATCACCACGCCTTGTGCCTAAACGGACAACTCTGGTGTAACCTCCATTTCTACCCTGAAATCTTGGAGACAACTCAGAAAAAAGCAATTTTACCAAATCCCTACTGCCTAAAATACTATAAGCCATACGCCGTGCAGATAAAGTATTATCCTTGCCTAAAGTGATCAATTTTTCAGCTAAAAGCCTGGATTGCTTTGCTAAAAGCAAAGTTGTACTTATTCTTTCTTTTACCAGCAAACTTTTAACCTGATTCCTTAACACTGCTTTGCGATGAGCGCTTTGCCTGCTTAACCGTTTACTATTTTTCCTATGCCGCATTGCAATTATTCCTCTTTTTTATTATTTAAGACATTTCGATCAATTTTCATTCCAAATGATAAACCTATAGTTTGCAAAATACCATTTATTTCTGTTAAAGATTTTTTACCAAAATTACGGTATTTTAACATCTCCAATTCTGTTCTACATACTAATTCACCTACTGTCTGCATTCTCGCTTCTTTCAGGCAATTAGCACTCCTTACTGACAAATCAAGTTCTGAAACAGGAATTTTTAATTTTTCTAATAATACTGTATCGACAGCTACCTTTTCTTCTATTTCTTCTACTTCCTCCTCAATATGGCCAAATTTCATAAACACATCTAAATGTCTCTGTAAAATATTAGCTGCATGCAATAATATGTCTTTTAAAGCCATACTGCCATTTGCCCATATCTCTATAATCAAACGATCATAATCAGTAATATGTCCAACCCGCGCGTTTTCCACAAAAAAATTGACTTTTCTTACTGGTGAAAACAAAGCATCTAAACTAATCTCGCCAATTATTTTATTGTCATTTTTAAATTTTTCCGCAGGTACATAACCACGCCCTTTATTTATTGTAAGCTCCATATTTAATTTTCCATCTTTAGCCAGGGTTGCAATATGTAAATCTGGATTCACCACTTCCACAGTCTCGTCAACAATAAGATCCGCAGCAGTAATCTCATCCTTTTTTTCTGCTTTTAAATAAATAATCTTTGGAGTACTTCCATGCATTTTAAAAACCAATTTTTTCAAATTTAAAACAATCTGAGCAACATCCTCAACTACACCGTTTATAGTATCAAATTCATGCGAAACACCATCTATCTTTACTGCAGTAACCGCAGCACCCTCAAGGGAAGAAAGTAAAACTCTTCTTAATGAATTCCCTATAGTATTGCCATAACCACGTTCAAAAGGCTCAGCGATAAACTTTCCATAAGTATTTGTTAACGTTTCCTCTTCACAAATAATATTTCTCGGTACTTGAAAATCTTTCCAATGCGCTCCCATATATGCCTCCATTAAATTAGATTCCCGCTAAAAAATTGCGGGAATGACAATAATCTTTTTTATAACCATTTGTAACTAAATAAGTTAAAAGAGGTCACCAGCCAACGTTATCCTCAAACCTAATTGGTTTGTAATTTTATGACATTTGCCTGCACTGCATATTGATTCGTTTTTCATTCGCAAATCTTTAGGCGTAGCAAGCTGCGCCTGCGGTTTGACTTAGGTCAGAACGTTCCAATCTAGGGCATAAAGAAACGCCTAAATTTTACAAACCAATTGCGTTTAAGTATATAAATTTATTTAGAATATAATTCTACAATTAACTGCTCCTGCACTGCGAATGGCACATGCGTACGAGAAGGTAAATCTAATATTTCTATGCTAAATTTAGCGTTATCAACACTAATCCATCCCTGTACAGCAATATCTTTTGTATTTTCTAAATTTTCTTTAATTAATTTAATAAATTTTTCTTTGCCTTTTATTTGTATTTTATCCGCCTTATTTACAGAAAAAGAAGGGATATCAACCTTACCTCCATTTACAGTTACATGTCCATAACTCACAAATTGCCGCGCCTGATGCAAAGAAACAGCAAAACCTGCGCGTAAAATAATATTATCCAGCCTTCTTTCTAATAGTTGCAATAATACTTCACCAGTAATACCTTTTACTTTATCCGCTTTATGAAAATACCGCCTGAATTGGCGCTCTAATACACCATAGATCCTTTTTACTTTTTGTTTTTCCCTGAGCTGCAACCCATAATTTGACAACTTGATCCGCATATTACGATGGCTGCCGGGAGCATAACTGCGCCGCGTGAAAGCACATTTACTGCTTACGCAACGTTGTCCTTTTAAAAATAATTTTGCCCCTTCTCTGCGACAAATTCTACATGATGCTCCAGTATATCTTGCCATTATCCCTCCAACTCTTAACTTGAGCTAATTAAATTAGATTTCCTACAAAAAATATGCCCTTAACGACTTGTCTGCGTTTTGATTCCCAGCTTCATCTTGACAATGTTAATTTTAAATTTATGATTTGTATGTAGGGGCATGATTCATCATGCCCGTTATATTTTGATTATTGTTAAATTCATTATTATTACAAAATTATTGTCACGGGGTTGATAAGTCAACCCCCTACATTGTAATTTATTTTGTAATACTCTCCAAAAATTTCAACATCAACCTAACTAAACCTTCTTTTTATAATCCTTTGCATACAAGCAGCTTAAAAAGAAAATTCCTAAATTTAACTATACCCGCCTTCTTTTAGGCGGACGACAACCATTATGAGGCACAGGAGTCACATCCTTAATCATATTTATTTGCAATCCCGCTGCTTGCAAAGCTCTAATAGCGGATTCTCTACCAGATCCAGGCCCTTTGACATAAACAGCAACTTCCCGCATTCCGCAATCTTTAGCTTTTTTTGCAGCATTTTGAGCCGCAATCTGAGCCGCAAATGGAGTAGATTTGCGCGACCCTTTAAACCCATTTGTGCCTGCACTAGCCCATGCTACAGCTGCACCTTGATTATCAGTAATCGTAATAATTGTATTATTAAATGTAGCCTGAATATGCGCAATCCCTTCACTAATATGCTTATGTACTTTCTTACGCACCTTTACTTTCTTTTTATTTACCACAAATCCTCCTTAGCATATCTTGTTCTCGACTCAATTTCGCTATTTTTTCTTCGCCACATTACGGCGCGGCCCTTTTCGCGTACGGGAATTATTCTTTGTATGCTGTCCCCTTACAGGTAAACCGCGTTTATGACGCAAACCACGATACGCGCCAATATCCATTAAACGCTTTATATTCTGAGCAATTTCCCTGCGTAAATCACCCTCTACCCGATAATCTTTCTGAATTATTGCTGTAATACGCGAGATCTCTTCTTCTGTTAAATCTTTAGCGCGTTTATCAGGACTAATATTTGCAACTGAAAGTACTTTACCTACACTCACTTTTCCCATACCGTACAAATAAGCTAAAGAAGCCTCTATTCTCTTTTCCTTAGGCAAATCAACTCCAAGAATTCTTGGCACAATATCCTCCTACTATCCCTGTTTTTGTTTGTGTTTGGGATTTTTACAAATTACTCTAACCACATTTTTTCTTTTAATAATTCTACAATTTTCACACATTTTACGTACACTTGAACGTACTTTCATTTTTATTTACCTCTATAAATAATTCTTCCCCTGGTTAAATCATAAGCAGAAAGCTCAACTTTAACAGAATCACCTGGTAAAATTCTGATAAAATGCATCCGCATTTTACCAGAAACATGTGCTATCATTTTATGCCCATTATCTAATTCAACACGAAACATTGCATTTGGCAATGTTTCCACAATTTTACCTTCAACCTGAATACCTTCTTGTTTAGCCATAATTATCCTAATTCAGAGTAAAAACCTCTGCGTCCTTATCTGTGATACAAATTGTATGTTCAAAATGCGCGGAAAGCCCATTATCCTTAGTTACTACTGTCCAATGATCTTCGAGTATTTCCACTTGCCATGTGCCGATATTAACCATTGGCTCAATTGCCAAGACCATACCAGGTTTTAATTTAACTCCTCTGCCAGGTTTGCCATAATTAGGAATTTGAGGTTCTTCATGCATCATCGCCCCAATTCCATGGCCAGTAAAATCTCTGACAACAGAAAAACCAGCTTTTTTCACATATTGCTCTACTGCATAAGAAATATCAGAAACTCTATTACCTGACTTTGCTGATTGTATGCCTTTACGCAAAGCTTGTTTTGTGGTAAAAATTAAGTTCGCGGCTTGCTTACTTATTTTACCAACACCAATAGTAATCGCAGAATCACCAAAATATCCCTGATATTCCACAACAATATCTATACTGACAATATCCCCTTTACGCAGCATCCTGGCTCCGGGAATACCATGTACTACCTGTTCATTAATTGAAGTACATATATGCGCTGGATAACCATGATAACCTAATGAAGCAGCTCTGCCGCCTAAAGCACTAATAAACTTTGCCGCCATATTATCTAATTCTGCTGTTGTTATCCCAGGCACAACTTTATTTTTTAAAAACGCTAATGTTCTAGCTGTTAATTTACTCGCTTGCCTAATTTTTTCTAATTCACTTTTTGACCTAATCGCAACCATCTTTAAAATATCTTTTCTAAAATATTCTGCAAAATGATAAATAAAGGCTCTACATCTAAATCACCAGAAACTTTTTGCAGCAAATTTTTTCGTTCATAATAACCAATCAACTCTTTAGTTTGTTTATTATAAACATCAATCCTATTTTTTATTGTTTGTTCACAATCATCAGAGCGTTGATAAAGTTCTCCTCCGCAGAAATCACAAATTCCCTCTTTTAACGGCGGCATATTGGTAAGATGAAAAATCCCTCCGCACCCACGGCAAATCAGCCTGCCTGTTAAACGTTTCAAAATTGTCTGTTCACTTGTTGCAAAATAAATTACTAAATCCAGGGGCATACTTAATTCACAAAGAGCAGTTTCTAATATTTCCGCTTGATTAACTGTACGCGGAAAACCGTCAAGAACAAATCCAGTTTTAACATTGCTATTTTTAAGCTTTTCTGTAAGCATCTCTGTTACAAGCTGATCAGGCACAAGATTACCCGCATCCATAAATTTTTTTGCCCGCAATCCAGGCGCAGTTTCATTTTTTACTGCCTCTCTTAATATATCTCCTGTTGAAATATGCAAAACCTTATACTTATTAACAATTACATTAGCCTGCGTACCCTTGCCTGCTCCAGGAGGCCCTAATAAAACTATCCGCATCTATATACCTTCTTCTTCCTAAACTTAAGCCATCACACACAGCTTAAACTTGCACTTGATAACAATCGCGTTATTACCTACTACCGCGTAAATGGCCCTTTTTCATAAACCCATCATAATGGCGCATCAATAAATGTGATTCTATTTGCCGCATTGTATCCAACATTACACCCACAATAATTAAAAGCCCTGTGCCGCCAAAAAAACTTGCCACAATATAAGGTATTTTTAACCAGCCCATAATCAAGTCAGGAAAAACCGCGATTAGAGCTAAAAATATCGCACCTGGCAAAGTAATATGTGTAAGCACATAATCTAAATATTCCGCGGTAGGCTTACCTGAACGAACTCCTGGGATAAAACCTCCATATTTTTTCATATTTTGTGCCACGTCCTGAGTATTAAAAGTAATTGCAGTATAAAAATAAGCAAAAAAGATGATTAATAAACTGTAAAGAATAGTGTATAGCAAATGCCCGCGCATTAAAGTTTCCGCGAAACGTTGAAACGCGGGTAAAAATTGTCCAATTGTAGCCGGAAATAAAATTAATGATTGCGCGAAAATTATTGGAATAACTCCCGCGTGATTAACACGCAAAGGGATATAAGTGCTATGCCCGCCATAAACTTTACGGCCGACAATCTTCTTCGCGTATTCGACTGGAATACGCCGCTGTCCTTCAGTGATTAAAACCACAAAAATAACTACTAATACCAATAATGCGATCATAATAATAGCTGTATATGGCTCAACCTGACTTTTTTCAGCAGAAAAAGGAGATAACAACTGCACCATAAAACGCGCGGCTGTAGGGATTCTCGAAATAATACTAATTGTAATAATAATTGACATTCCATTGCCAATGCCGCGTTCAGTTATCTGTTCACCAAGCCACATAATAAATGCTGTGCCTGAAGTAAGTGTAAGCATCGTTAATAACCTAAAACCCCAACCACCATGTTCAACTATCGCAAGCCCCATAAAATGCTGCGGATCTTCTAAATAAACACTAATAATAAAAGACTGAAATAAAGCTAAAAACACAGTGCCATATCTTGTATACTGCGTAATTTGTTTTCTGCCGTAATTACCGCCTTCTTTAGCTAATTTTTCTAAAGAAGGAATTACGACAGTAAGCAGCTGCATAATAATAGAACTTGAAATATAAGGCATAATACCTAATGCGAATATCGTCATCTGGCTTAAAGCACGGCCAGTAAATAAATCCATCATATCAAAAAGCGTCCCGCCCTGCTTACTTGTAACATTAGCAACAAATTGGGCTAATGCTTCACTGTTTATGCCTGGAATAGGAATAAAACAACCTAACCTGTAAATAGCAATCATTGCTAAAACAAACAAAATTCTTTGTCTTAAATCAGGAATTTTAAATGAATTTGACAGAGCTTTAAGAGTTCTGAGCATTAACTACCTCTACCTTCCCTCCGGATTGTTCTATTGCTGAGATCGCCTTTTTAGAAAATTTACTGGCTTTAACTGTTAAAGACTTAGTTAATTTTCCATATCCTAAAACTTTTACAGGAATATTCAATTTTCTGATCAACCCAAGACTAATCAGTTCCTCAGCACTAATCATCTGCTTATCCACACATCTATTCTCTAAATCCTGAATATTAACAATCTGATACTGTTTCTTAAATTTACTGGTAAAACCCCTCTTAGGCAAACGCCTGATTAACGCTATCTGTCCACCTTCAAAACCCGGCCGCTTACCTTTACCTGTACGAGATAACTGCCCATTATGCCCCCTGCTCGCAGTTTTACCTTTGCCCGATCCTGAACCTCTGCCAAGAATTTTTTTCTTTTTATACGCACCTTTGGGCGACTTCAAATCATTCAACTTGAGCATCTTGCTTATCTTCCTCCTGATTATCTTCTTGTTGCTTCTGTTTTCCCAGATCAACATTATTCTCTTGTTCAATTTTTTCATTCTCTGCGGCAATTTCTTTTAATTCAAAACGTAACTCTGCTTTTAACTGCATATGTTCCTTTAATGCTTCCAGTCCCTGCATAGTCGCTTTTGCCACATTAATCACATTGTCAGAACGCATTGACTTTGTCAAAATATCTTTAATTCCTGCCAACTCACAAATTACACGCACTGAACTACCAGCAATAACACCAGTACCTTCAGACGCTGGCTTAAGCATCACTCTACCAGCACCAAAACAGCCAATAATTTCATGCGGTATTGTTGTTCCTTTTAAAGGAATTTCAACCATATTTTTTCTGGCAATATTCACGCCTTTACGAATCGCATCCGCAACTTCATTGGCTTTGCCTAACCCGCAACCAACTCGACCGTGTCCATCTCCGGCAATAACTAACGCGCTAAAAGACATTTTTCTGCCACCTTTATGCGCTTTAGAAACCCTATTTACAGCAACTACTTTATCTACTATTTCTATTTGCTCATTCAATATATCTTCCAATTTATCTTCAAACCTCCTTATATACTCAATGTGGCTATAAATTAAGACATTAAACCGCCATTACGAACTACTTCAGCTAATGCCTTAACTTTACCATGATAACGATAGCCGCTGCGATCAAATAATACGCTAACAACATTTTTCTCTTTAGCTTTACTTAAAATATATTCTCCAAGCAAACGCGCGGATTTTAAATTATTGCCACACTGTTGGCCTTTCAATTCTTTGGTTAAAGTAGAACAGCTAAATATTGTATTCCCATTTTGATCATCAATAATCTGAGCATAAATATTTTTTAAACTTTTATAAACAGCCAACCGCGGCCGTTGTTTTGTGCCGAATATTTTTTTACGAATTCTTTTATGCCTTCTTATTCTTGGCGTATCCATATTATTACCCCTATTTATTTTGCCGCTGCTTTGCCTGCTTTACGCCTTACATACTCACCGGCATATCTAATGCCTTTACCTTTATATGGT
>QNCH01000041.1 GCA_003645745.1 Candidatus Omnitrophota bacterium | reverse complement strand
ATCTTTTAAACGTTCTCCTAATGCTTTAATTACCACCTGCTGCTGTCCTAAGACTCCATCAACCACAATACACGCTAAACCTTCATCGGACTCCACCAGACATACAGTCGCGTCTTCAATATTGTCATATTTTGCCTGTAGATTAAAATACCTGTCTAACCGAATCAGGCGATATAAATTTCCGTGGACAGAAATCATTTCCCCTTTATTGGCTACAGTAGTAATATCTTCAAGCCTTGGCCTGATAAATTCCAAAATAGAAAAAACAGGCGCGATATAATGTTCCTCGCCTAAGCTTAAAATAATCCCATCAATAATAGCCAATGTTAAAGGCAATTTTATCGCAAAAGTTGAACCTTTATTTATTTCAGACGAAATTTCCACTTTACCCCGTAATTGCTCAATATTCTTTTTAACTACATCCATTCCCACACCGCGGCCTGAGATATCAGTCACCTTGTCTGCGGTAGAAAATCCCGGTTCAAAAATAAGATTGAAAATTTTTGTTTCACTTATATTATCAAGATCGTTAATTATACCTTTATCCTTAGCCTTTGCTAAAATTTTGTCTTTATTCAAGCCCGCTCCGTCATCACTTATTTCAATAACGATATTACTGCCATGATGATAAGCGCTAAGTTCGACCCTAGCTTTTTCCTGTTTACCCGCTTCTTTTCTTATTTGCGCGCTCTCAATGCCATGGTCAACCGCATTACGCACCATATGCATTAATGGGTCACCGATTAAATCAATAATATTTTTATCTATCTCCGTATCTTCTCCGTTTAGTCCCACATCTATAGCCTTATTAGATTTTTTAGACAAATCCCTGACTAAACGCAGCATTTTTTGAAATACAGGTTTTATTGGCACAAGCCGCATACTCATAGATATGTCCTGGATATCACGAATAATCTTGTCTAATTGAGCGACATCTTTTAAAAATTTTGGATCATCACTATCTTTAATTATACTATTTTGAGATACCTGCGTTCCGGTAATTACCAATTCCCCTACACTATCAATCAAATAATCCAATTTATTTACTGCGACTTTTATTGTTTGACTGATTACAATGCTGCTTTGTTGGGCATCTAATGCCCGTTTAATTTGCGGCACTGTTGCCACGTTTTGATTAACTAAAATCTCTCCGATTTTTTTATCTCTATTTATATTTTCCTGAATATTTAAAGCGTCATCTAATTCTGTTTCTGTAATCACCTCTTTTTGAATAAGGATCTCTCCGATTTTTGGTTTTGCCAAAACTTCTGTATCTGCAGCGATATGTACCGTAGAAATTATCTGCCGCACCTTCATAATTACTGGAGAAACATCATAATAAAGACTAAATAATTGCCCCTGATTATCTACCTGCTCTTTTACTAAAAACAATAATTTCCTCGCCGCGTCAATAGCATAAAGCACAGTATCAACAACCACTGAATCTAATTTTAAACTGTGTTTACGCACAAGGTCCATCATTGTTTCTGTTTCATGAGTTAAAACACGCACATCATCAAGATTAAAAAAACTTGATAACCCCTTAATCGTATGAAACGCACGAAAAATTTTATCCACTGCTTCTGTATCCTCAGGGCAAGTTTCTAAAAATAAAAGCGCGTGTTCTGCGCAACTAAGGTGATCTTCTGATTCTGTTAGAAAATCACAAAGCATATCTACGCCATCACTAACATCTATAATAGGAACTTTACAGATATATAGATCTTCCGCTTTTTGTTCACTATGTTTAATAGGTAATTCTTCTTTTTTACAATCATTGCCAGTGCATAGTGTCTTTAAACCATTGGCAACAAACTCATCTATTTTTTGCTTAAAATCAGAGACATCAAGCTCCAGCCCTTTGCCCAAGTCCTTAGACAAAAAATCCAGAATATACCTCAATTGATCTACAACACTTAAAATTAAACTCACAAACTCTGAACTAATTTCAATTTGATTTGTACGCACCATTTCCAACAAATTTTCCATACTATGGGCAAGCTGAGAAAAATTTAATATTCCCAACATTCCTGCTTCACCTTTAATTGTATGAAAAACTCTAAACACAAGATTTATTTTTTCATGATCCAGAGATTCTTTTTCCATAGACAAAACATCATTTTCTAAATCATCAAGCATAGAAAGCGTATTAGTAACAAAATCAGGAATTTCTACAGTCTGCGCGTTTGATAACGTATTTTTAATTTCAACAGATGTTCGCACAATAGTTTTAAAACCATTTTCTATCCCCGCAATAACCTCATCCATACAATCATCTTTATCAAGTGACGCGGACGCGCTTTCCTGAAGCACATCTATACCGTATGAAACCAGGTCATTAACCATATCTATATCATGCGCGTCTATCGCAGATAAATAATCAAAAAATAATTCAAAACTCTTATTCAATACTAAAAAATTATTGTCTTTAATCTGATCATAAGCAGCTTCAACTTTATCTTGAAATTGTTTATAATCAACTGCTGTATTCATATCCAGCATAACCGCAGCTGAAGACAAATCAGCAATAATTTTAGCTAATTGCTTTGAATTCATTTTTTTCATCTTAATTTTCTCCAATTATATATACTCAAACGTAATCGGTTTGCAAAATTCAGGTGTTTCCCTGTGCGTCAGATTGAAACATCCTGACTTAAGCCAAACCGCAAACGCAACAGGCTGAGATTGCGAATTTGGCGAACGAAGAACGAATCAATATGCAGTGTGAGGGGACATACTAAAATTACGTTTGGCGATAGAACCTTAAATTAAATCCCCGCCTCCCCCCTTGCGCAGGAATATCATCATCATTTTTTTATCATTTGTCCCCCTGCCTTCGCAAGGATAAACTTCTGTTAAAATTTATATTGTTTTTAAACACACCTCAAGCCTAAAATTTCCATCAGGTGTAGAAAAAGTAATACCAACGTATGGACAATTAGCATTTTTTGTTAACAAATGACCATTGCCCACAATAACTGTAGGAATTGCAATTTTAAAACTGATATTTTTCTGTGCTCACTCACATTTTGAGCCTCCAGCAACCATATTCACAATTTCACCAACTACATCCTGCACATCCCTATCAATAAACCCTTTTTCTTCTGCAAGCATATTAGAAGCAATTTTAAGCAACGCATTTTTAGAAAAACATACAGCCACCCAGCCCTCAACATCACCTGCTAAGCCAATTACCGCGGAAATATCAGCTGGTGCAAGGACCATTTCATCCTCTATAAAAAAAGGCTCACCATGGTCAGGCAAAACAGAAGCCATGGTTCCTAAAGCATTAACTGTAGCATTAATAAATGGATTAATATTCTCAAAATTCATCTCACCCATCCTTTCTAAATCATTATGCGGCCAATCCCTGTCTGTAAGCTGGCCTGTCTGCGCAGGGCAGGGTTACCGTTAAGAAATAAACTTTGATAATTTAGCTTTTAGTGCATCAGGAGTAAATGGTTTGACAACATAATCATTAACACCCTGTTTTAATGCTTCGACTACTTCTGTTTTTGCCGCTTCTGTAGTAACCATAATAATCGGGATGTGTTTGAATGTATCACTACCGCGCACTGATTTAACAAAAGTTAAACCATCCATTTCAGGCATATTCCAATCAGTTAAGATCAGAGAAAAATCTCCTTCTTTTAACTTTCCCAAACCATCAATACCATGTTCAGCCTCTACAACATTTGAATACCCCAATCTTGCTAATGTATTTTTTATTATCCTGCGCATTGTTGAAGAATCGTCCACCACCAAAATTTTTAAATCACTCATTGCTTCACCTCCCTAATTTTTACGCCAAAATGTTCTCCTATGCGGACAACATCACCTAAAGCCACAATTCCTTTGCCAAACTTCACTTTAACCTGCCCTGTAGAATGCCTTTTAAATTTTAACAAAGAGCCGCTGTCCATTCCCCATAAATCTTTAAATTTTAATTTTGTACTTGCTAATTCAATTGCAATCTGAACCAGAAGTCCGTCTATTCTGCCAAACTTTGCAAATCGCTGATAAAAATTTATCCCATCCTCTTTCACCGCGACAAGTTTATCCGCATCGAAGTTATCCATTTGCTGCATCACTGCCTGTTCAAAATCAACTATCGCTGACTTCGCAAAAGAAGTGTCTACAAAACTCAGCAAAGTGCTATCAACGGTATCAGCAACTTTAAACCTAAAATTTATTTCCAGCATACCGTTAGGAAATATTTTTGCAAAATCAAAATTTCCTGTTCCCTGTCCCACAACCTCAATAATGCCCTGTCTAAAGCTTAATTCTTTTCCCAGAGTCTGCATACCAGCACCCTGTACCAACGACATTATCTCATTCATCATGCTCTTCACCGCATTTAAAGCATTCTGAGGCAATGTGTCTATATCGAAATCCAGCTGTTTATCTAACATTCTGGAAGCTATTTTCCTGCCTGTATCTAAATCTATAAAAAAAATCCAGGCCCCCTGATACGCACCGGAATATTGATATTTTAACAAAATTATTTTTTCTTTTAATATTTCCTTGCCCTGAGCAGAAGAAATTTCTCTTACCTTTGGCGGCGCAAACTTTACCTGGCCTTTTAACCTGCCGGTCAACTCATTTGCCGGAGCGCCAAAAATAATATTACAAACTTCCGCGAATGTATCTAACTCATCTTTTTTTAAGCCCTGTCCTGCCATTTTTTTTACCTCAAAAGTCAAAAAATCAAACTCTTACCCTTTTGGTAATAATCGATATTTTCCTTTTACTGCGCAGCCCTAATTTTGCCCGATAAATCGCATTATTATCCAGCATTATGCTAATATCATCATCAGTACGCATATTCAGCCTGATAATATCACCTTTTTTCAAATCAAGGATATCATTTAAAGGTAACACTGTTGTGGTTAAAACTGAATGCAGTAAAAACGGCAAATCTAATAATTGTTCCTGCATTTTACTAAAAGATTGTCTGAGTTTACCTGATTTCTTAATTAGATGTTTAGAAGACTGAGTAACCAATTTGCGCAATATAGGTTCTAAATAACTATAGGGGAAACAAATATTAATAATGCCTTTTTCTTTAGCCACTTTCACCTCAAAACAAACCAATAACACCCTTTCATGCATATCCATTGATTTAATAAATCTAGGGTCAGTCTCCGTCTTTTCTATTTTAGGTTCAAAAGCAACTACCTGATTCCAGGCAGTTTTATACTCAGCGAGTAATTTTTTAATAATCTTTATTGAAAGGATCTTTTCAAGTTCTGTTAACAGCCGTTCTTTAAAATTACCGCTGCCTTCTCCTCCCAACAATCTTTCAATAAATAAAATCAGTACATTCAAATTCACTTCAACAATAAAAGTTCCTTCAAATGGCTGCATACTAACTACATTCAAACAAGTATATTCCGGCAAAGAAAGCGTGAACTCATCAAAAGTAAGCTGATCAATAGAAAGCATATCTATCTGAACTAAAGACCTTAACATACCTGATAAGGAAAAGCTAAAAGTACGCGCAAAATTTTCATGTACTGCGCTGATGATATGCATTATCTCTTTGGAAATATAATTAGGATTGCGGAAGTTATAAACAGGGAATTTTTTATGCGCGCCAGGATTCTCTTTTTCAAAAGCTACTTTTCCGCTATCAACAGCATTAAGCAGCGCGTTAACCTCATCCTGATCCATTGTGTTTTCAGCCATCACTACTCCTTTAGCAGATATATACTCAAATGTAATACGTTTGAGTATAACAGGCATCAATTTATATTTTCAGAGACTGTTACAAAAATGTCCATATAATCTAATTTAAGCATAACATATCTAAGAAGTGATAACAATTATTTTTTTTGATTTGTCAAGGCAAAACAGCAATAACTTGTAATCGGTGAGAAGCTGTGAAATAATACCCCATTATTCTTTTTTCGCGTTTTTTCTCCGACGAGACATAAAGAGAAACGGGCGAAAAACGGTGATTATTTCACAGCTTCTGAATAAAGCTGGGGCAGCGCTTATCCCTGCCAGTGACAATATAGAATTATCAAAAATAAATCAAATAATTGATAACCAATAGAATGATATACCAAATCAATATATACTCAAACGTAATTGGTTTGTAATTTTATGACATTCCCCTGCACTGCATCTTGAAACGTCTGAATTTTGCAAACCAATTGCATTTGAGTATATTTGGAGATATATTTTTTTATGCCTACAGCAACGCAGCAGACGCAGGATTATGTTTTTGAAAATTTTCTCTGGCTTTTGTTAAGCTGTTAGTGGCATAACAATATTTACAGCCAAAAATACAAGTGTTGTTTACCCCAATATCCTTTGATTTCATGCATCCGCAAAGTTTTCTCTGCCCTGTATCTTTTTTAAATACAACTTGCTCTTGACAAATTTTTCCAATCAACTCATCGTCAATGCACCTATTATGCCTAATGCCATACATTGATAAATCTATACTTTCAGCGCAAGTAAAAACTTCTATGTCCAGGCCTTGAACAATCTTTTGAATTCGCGCGGCTATTTGAACGTATGTCTCAGGAATAAACGCGTTAATATCAAGCAAATCATCTGCCCCCATACGCAATTTTGTTTTACGGTAAGGATCAATAAAACTAATCACCATTTTATTTAAATTTCCTTTTAAAGCTTTAACTATACACTCTATTTGTTCACAATGCCACTGCTCTGGTGTCAGCTTAGAAAACAAAATCGGGTCATAACGCAGGATTACTTTTTCTTTGCCAATTAGCTGGCTTAAATCTTTAAAAACAGATAATGCCTGCTGCAATTTGGGAGAATATGGGTCAATTCCCTGAGGATAGCCTAAAATTGTATATTGAAAATAATATTTATATCCTCTTTCGTCTAATTCAGTTAAATATTTCATTAAAGGGGCAGGAGACCTTGTCCAAAAAACAAAACAAAGCACATCATCAGGCTTTAAACTTACAAATTTATGTTTTTGCGCAGGAAATAATGGATGCGGCACATAACAATATCCAGCGCGAATCCTATTTATAAACCACCGCGTATAAAAAGCAGGAATATCTGTTCTCCTGCTTACACTAATTACACTCTTTAGTCCATTTTTCACATTCTTAAAATAAAATATTCACAATTCACAATTTTTACCTCAAAGTTAATTCTTTTTTTAATTGTCAATTGATAACTGTGAATTGCCAATTGTCAATATTTATAGGTAATAGCCACTTTTATCCAACTTTCCTATTACCCATGTTAATTTGAAATTCACAATTTACAATTTTAAGTGAATAAAGCGTGGATTCAATTATGAATTCCCGCTAAAAGAATGCGGGAATGACGGTGTAAGGCAGCACATCCTATTATCCATCATGCCATTTGCCATCTTACCATTTCTTGTCATTCCCTGCCGTTTTTTGCAGGAAATCTATAACTGAAACCCCGCTTACACCGGTTTGTTTATCTCCAAAACCTTACCTTGTCACCAATATTTACATCATTATTTTCAAACCAGTGAACATTCATTTCCAAAGCATATTTCGCCTTTTTTTTTGAAGTATAAATAATCGCAGTTTGCCGGGGAAGCATATGTTGAATATCAATAATAGTCCTGTTCCGGTCAATAAAAACAATGCTTAAAGGAATTAAAGTATCTTTCATCCAGAATTTCAAAAACCGCTCTACAGGAAAAATAAAAAGCATACCCCTGTCCTTACCTAATTCCTGCCTGTTTTTTAAACCAAAAGACTGCTCCGCGCGAGTTCTCGCGAATTCAACAAAAACTAATTTATTTCCAACCAATACCGGGCGTAACGGAGAACTTAAAGCCGCGATACTAATACATAGTATGATTATAGTAATACTCAATAACAAAAAATTCTTTATCCTAATCATAATTTTATTTTATATTAAATTACAGATGTAAATATTTCATTTGTCCTGTAAGGGCCGCCCATGCTTTAATAAAACCATGAACCTACGTACCGCAAGCAAGTATGATTCGGCATGATTATAGGTTCAATAATTTTAACATTATACCGATTGTTGATAAAATTATATTGTTTCGGGTTGGGACAAGCCCAGCCCCTACAGGTATCATTATATTGGATTAAATTATCTAAATTAGATTCCCTGTAAAAGCAGCGGGACATACCCGCTACAAGATTGCGCGAATGATAAACAAAGCAGCAAACTCTCCTTGTCCTGTTTCAAACAGCATCACTGGACCTCTCAAATCCTTTCCAATCATACTCATAAGTTTTCTTTTTCATTGGTTTAAACAAAGAACCCAGATCAGTAAAAATAAGAAAAATACACGGCACAATAAAAAGAGTAAGAAATGTTGAGACCAATAAACCTCCTAAAACAGTAATTGCTAATGGCGACCATAAACCTGCCCCTTCACTCCTATCTAAAGCCATTGGCAGAAGGCCAAAAAGAGTAGTAAAAGAAGTCATCATTATTGGCCTTAACCTGTCCATTCCAGATAAAAGCACAGCTTTATAGCGATTAATTTTTCTTTGCCGCATAAAATGATTAATCCTATCTACTAAAATAATTGCATTATTAACAACTATGCCGGAAAGCATTACAATACCAATAAACACAGAAACACTTTTTGGTTTACCAAACACAAACAACGCAGCAGTAACACCAATTAAAGCAAGAGGCACAGAAGAAAGAATTACCATAGGTTGAATATATGACGCGAACAATGACGCTAAAACTAAATAAATAAGCACAATTGTTATTGCAGCGACAAAAATCAGCTCCTTCTTCCCTTTAATCATTTTTTCGTAATCACCGCCAAAACGATAATAATAGTCCTTAGGGAATTTCATATCTTTTAAGCCCTCCTTCACTACTTCTACTGATCTGGCAAGGTCATATTTAGACATTGTAGCACTTACTTCGATCATCCTTTGCTTATTTTTACGCCAAATTTCAGTAGGCCCCTCACCTGGTTTAAAATTAGCCACTTGTTCAAAATATACAATACGCCCATCATCAGTAACCAGGCTAAGTTTATGCACATCACCAAAATTTTTTCTATCTTCCCGCCTAAGCCTGGCAATTGTTTCAACCTCCTTTGCCTCTGAATGATAACGCGTAGATACAAGGCCACGCATTTTCGCATGTATAGTTTCAGCAATATTAGAAACTGTTAACCCCCATTTTATTGCTTTAATCTTATCAATTTCTGCTAACAATTCAGGCCTTTTTTCTCTCATCCTTATTTTTACATCTACAAACGCGTCTATACCTCCAACAATTTGAGAAACATTAATTGCTATTTGCCGTAATGTGGAATAATCATAACCATAAAGTTCAATATGTATTTCTTTAGATGCCATACTTTGAGGCTCTTCAAAATAAATAAACGCGTTTGGAATATCCTTTACTTTTTCTCTTAAATCAGCAATAATTTCTTTATTAGACCTCTGCCTTTCAGCAAGAGGCACAAGTTTTACAAAGACCCTGCTTGACCATGGCTTTATCCTGCTTGATACTGTTTTCAGTTCAGGCAAATCAGATAAAATTTCTTCTACTTGCTTTACAACTTTGTCAGAAACATCAAGTTTCGCGCCTGTAGGCAATTCCACAAAAATTGTAAACTCATTCTCTTCTGTTTTACCTAAAAACTCCATCCCCAATTTCTGAGTAAAAATATAAAACGCGAAACCAAATATACACAACACAGCAACCACCAAATATAAACGCAGCCTTACTGCTAAAACCAACTTTTTACGGTAACCATCCTGAACACGCTTCATAAACACTTCAAAACTATGTTTTTTCTGCTGATCTTTTTTTTTATTTCCTAATTCTAACAAACCTTCAAGGCTCTTATGGCCTAACTTTACAGACAAAAGAGGCACAAGGCTAACCGCAGCTAACAAACTCGCCAGCAAAGCATAGACAATAGTCATTGCCAATCCATAATACATCATTTGTATTTCTTTATTTATAAAAATAAACGGCAAAAACACAATTACTGTAGTTAAAGTAGAAGCAAAAATTGCCTGCCACATCTCTTCTGCCCCTACAATTGAAGCTTCTTTGTGACTGAGTCCAGCCGCGCGTTTTTTCGCTATATTATCCAAAACAACTATCGCATTATCCACAAGCATACCACTGCCTAAAGCTAATCCGCTTAAAGTCATTATATTTAAAGTTAATTTTTGTAAAAACATTAACACAAATGTACAAATAACCGCGCTTGGAAGTACAATACCGATAATAAGAGTAGCGGAAAAATCCCTTAAAAACATCCAGAGTACAAAAATTGCTAAAAAAGCGCCAAATAATAAAGAACTCTTTACATCTTTTATTGCTTTTCTAATAAAATCACCTTGATTATATACCGCAATCAAACGAATCCCTTTTGCGGACAATTCTTCATCTTTTTTAAAAGTTTCCATTTCAGCTAATATCGCGTCAGTAAGCTTAAGAGTATTTGCCATACTTTCTTTTTGGATATAGATAGAAACTGTAGGCGCTAAATTTGTGCGCGCGTAACTTGTTGCTTCTAAATATGAATCCTTTACTTTCGCGATATCCTTTAATCTGATAATAGTACCGCCATAACTTGTGCCTATGCCAATATTTTTAATATCATCTATTGTT